>NZ_JACYLP010000013.1:0-76301 GCF_015272455.1 Thermoleptolyngbya sp. C42_A2020_037 | reverse complement strand
CCTACACGCTCGTCGCAGGGACAGGCGACACCGACAACGCCAGCTTCACGATTGTCGGCAACCAACTCCGGCTGAACGTTTCCCCCGACTTTGAAACGAAAGATAGCTATACCATTCGCGTCCGCACGACTGACAGCGGCAATCTCTTCTTTGAGCAGTCGTTCACGATTACCATCAACGATCTGCCAGAAGGTCCGCCACCGCCTGTCAATCAAGCACCCACGGCGATCGCCCTTAGCGCCACCAGCGTTAACGAAAACGTCCCGGTCGGAACCACCGTCGGCACATTCACAACCACTGACCCCGACACAGGCGATACGCATACTTATACGCTCGTCGCAGGGACAGGCGACACCGACAACGCCAGCTTCACGATTGTTGGCAACCAACTCCGGCTAAACGTTTCTCCTGATTTTGAAACCAAGAACAGCTACACGATTCGCGTCCGCACCACCGACAGCGGCAATCTCTTCTTTGAGCAGTCGTTCACGATTACCATCAACGATCTGCCCGAACTTCCACCCGTTGTTAATCAGCCGCCGACAGACATTGCCCTCAGCAGCCTCAGCGTTCTAGAAAACGTTCCAGCAAACACAATCATCGGCCGGTTCGACAGTTCCGATCCGGATCATTCCAGCGGGTTTACCTATACGCTGGTCAGCGGCGCAGGCAGTACGGACAATGCTGCGTTTCTGATTGAGGGCGATCGCCTCCGCATTCGATCTTCGCCCGACTTTGAAACAAAACGCTCCTACAGCATCCGCGTCCGCACCACCGACCCCAGCGGCGGCAGCTTTGAAAAAGTATTTATCATCAGCGTGCTGGATGTGGATGAAACGCCACCCAATGTTTCAGCCTCAATCGTGGTTGACCTAAATGGCACGGCTGCGGGAATCGACTTCAGCATTGGTGCGCCGACAGTTGCGTCGATCAAAGTTGCCGCACCAAACGCCACTATCACCAAAACCAGCCCCACCAACCTGACTCAGCTCGTGGTCAATCTGACCAACCCGATCAATGGAGCCAGCGAGCGCCTGATCGCCGATGTCAGCGGCACTAACCTGCGAACCAACTATGACCCCACGGGCGTACTCACGATCTGGGGCAGCGCTCCTGCCTCTGTCTATCAGCAAGTTTTACGCACCGTCACCTACGAAAACTCAGCGGCTGTCCCCAACACATCGACTCGGACGATTTTTGCCGCTGCCTCCGACGGACAAACCTTTAGCCCCATTGCCCGCACCACGCTGAACTTTGTCGGGCTGCGGCAGGTTGATGGCACGGATGGGGACGATGTGCTAGTGACCACGCCAAACACCGACCTGCTTTCGGGCCGAGCCGGAAATGATATCGTCCGGTCTACGCTAGCCAACTTGCGGCAGCAGGACGTGATTCGCGGTGGACCGGGGGTGGATACCTTTGTGCTGACAGATGGTACGGGCACAATTACCGTCAATGTCGGCAATTTCAATAGCCAGCTTCCTGACGTTTCTCCGGGTACGCTGGTCACTGAGTTTGAAGTCTTTGACTTGAGCGGGTTCCGGGGCAATGCGCTGATGATTGGCGCAGATAATTTTGATGATTATCTGGTGGGCGGCATTGGCAACGACACGCTGGATGGCGGCACGGGCAACAATACGCTCATTGGCGGACTGGGCAATGATGTCTACATTGTCAGGAATCCAGCGGACACGATTATTGAACGCCCCAACGAAGGCAACGATACGGTGCAAGCCGCCGTGAACTACACGCTGCCGGATCATGTCGAGAATTTGGTGCTGATTGATAACGCCAGAACCGGCACGGGAAACGCGCAGAACAACCGCATCACGGGTAACGCGCTGAGAAATCTGCTGCGAGGCGGCGCGGGGAACGACACGCTGCTGGGGCTGGCCGGTGCGGATACCCTGCTGGGGGAGGACGGCAACGACCTGCTAGATGGTGGACGCGGCCGGAATATCCTGACAGGCGGACAGGGACGAGATACGTTTGTGTTTGGCGTGGGCAGGGGGCTGGGTCGCAGCATCGTGACGGACTTCAATCTGCGTCAAGATCGGATTCTGGTGCGGGGGACGGGGCTATCGGCCGGACGAATCGATGCAGCCCAGTTTATCCGGGGAACAAGCGCCCGTCGCCAGAGCGATCGCTTCATTTACGATGCCGCCACGGGTCGCCTGTTCTTTGACCCCGACGGCACAGGCAGCCAGCGTCAGGTGTTGATTGGCACGCTGAGCAATCGACCGTCGTTGGGCGCAGGGAATATTATTGTGGGGTAGGTTTGTGTTAGGTCGCATTTGACCTTTTGCAGATTGGCCTGTCGAGCGAGGTATAGCCATGACCCACACCCTTGCGGAGCCGGAGGTTTATCAGGGACAGTTTGGTGAGTTCACGATTACGAAGGGCGATCGCCTGGGGGTTATTCTTTACCGGGCGGCGCTGATGGTGGCGGCGCTATGTTTTGCAGCGGGCACGGGGCTGGTGCTGGGGCGCGGCGACGACCCGACGGTGCTGCGGTGGCTGAGTCCGCTATATACGCTGTTTTCGCTGGCGCTGGGCGCGAGTCTGCTGCTGATTCACATTTATATGAAGCCGCTGCATCGAGCGCTCCAGGCGTTTTGGCTGGTGGGGGCGATCGCGGCGATCGCCGTCGCCCACCTATATCCAGAGCCATTCGTGCAGTCGGTCTATCTGCACCCGCAGACCCTTCTGGGCGTGGGGTTTACCTTTGCTGCACTCACGGGCATTTTCTTCAAAGAAGCGTTTTGTTTTAACCGTCTGGAAACGAAACTGCTCACGCCCCTAGTGCCGCTGCTGCTGCTGGGCCACCTAGCGGGGGTGTTGTCACCGGGCATCGAAAGTAAACTGCTGCTTGCCTGGGCTGTGCTAATGCTGATCTTTGCGGTGCGAAAGTGTGTCCAGGCAATCCCGCCGGATATCGGCGACAAGAGCGTGTTTGAATACCTCCGGCGGGAAAGCCAGGTCGCTAAATCGGCCGATCAAATTAGCTAATCGGGTGGGCTTACGGAACTGAGTAGACAACAAAATCCGCAAAATCGGCATGAACCGAGCGCGGCGTTGCCCAGGAAGGATCTTCTCCGCCAAAGAAGGTAGAGAACAGGATGCCGTCGATCTGAAGCTGTGGCACAGTGCGGAACGTCAGACCCTGCTGATCCAAGACCTGCCGACCGTTGAACCAGACCCGGATGCGACCATTCGCCTGACCGGGTGTGTTCAGCGTCACTTCCTGATCGATGCGATGCCAAACGCCCGGGCTAAAGCGCCAGTTTCCCTGCCCAATCGAGGTGCCATAGCCCCGGCTGGTTGGCAAATAGGCATAGACCTCCCCTGCGCCGTTTTGCCGCCACATAAATCGGGTTGAGAACCCATCGGTGCCATTGGGAATATTGCCGCCCGTGTTGCCAGCACCGCCGTAGAGTCCGGGCAGCTTGCCGCCGCGCACGAAATTAAAGTTGCTGGAAAACCGCACAGCATAGCTGAGCCGCACTGCTTCCTGGGGGCCAATGGGCAGGCGAGCGAAGAACTGGCTGCCGCCCAGGGGCACGTTATATCGGCTCACGGCTCCGGGGCTGATTGAACCCTGGGGATAGCGGACGCGCAAGAACAGGGGATGAGTACCGCCCCGTTCGCTTGCGATCTGTCGATTTTGCGGGCCAAAGCCGCCGCGTTGCTGCACACCCCAGCGCTGTTCCCATCCCTGTCCAAAGTTGCCGCGCCACAGAACTCGCGATTGAGGTGTCGCACGACTGAGCAAAGTGGGGTGGGAAGATTCTGCTGACGATGCAACGTTAGTGAGATTGGCTGCACCAGAAACCGCAAGCGGCGTGTATGAGCAGCTTGTGGCCGCCGCCAGCAGGGCGATCGCCCACCGTGGAAATCTTGCCTGAACTTGTGTCATGGTTTATCAATCCAGCAACGACTTTCATTGAAGAAGCTGAGTAGGGTCAGCGGCCAGGCGCGGACGCTCAACTTCTCGAACTCTTTTACAAATGATTTGAAATCTTTACAGGCAAGTTTCTGTGAAGATGTGGAACTCTCAGGGTTTGAAGACAGAACTTGAGAACCGCGTAGCCCCGGCCCCCAGCGAGCTTTTACAGTTTGTAACGTTTGCATTGAGCCAGGAGTCCAACCCACGCCGTAGACTTGATAAATGCCTAACACCTGACTTCTGGCTGGCCCCCGCTTTCAGTCCTATACCCAGCTTCATCCTTCCTACACAGATCTTTATTTAAGAACTATGTTTCCCATTCAGCGTCCTCGTCGTCTCCGCAGTCATCCCCAGTTGCGCCGCATGGTCAGCGAAACAGTGCTGAACACTAGCGACCTGATCTATCCGCTGTTTGCGGTGCCGGGGGAGGGAATTGCGACTGAGGTGCGATCGATGCCAGGGGTATACCAACTATCGATCGACAAAATCGTAGAGGAAGCAAAGGAAGTCTACGATTTGGGCATTCCTGCCATCATTCTGTTTGGCATTCCTGCCGACAAGGATACCGACGCGACAGGAGCGTGGCACGATCACGGCATTGTGCAGCAGGCGGCAACGGCGGTGAAGGAAGCCGTGCCCGACCTGATTGTGATTGTCGATACCTGCCTGTGTGAATACACCTCCCACGGGCATTGCGGCTATCTGGAGGTGGGCGACCTGACGGGGCGCGTGCTAAATGACCCGACGCTGGAGCTTCTGAAGAAAACAGCCGTATCGCAGGCAAAGGCGGGAGCAGATATCATCGCACCGTCGGGGATGATGGACGGCTTTGTCAAGGCAATCCGCGAGGGGCTAGACGAAGGCGGGTTTCAAGATATCCCGATTCTGTCCTACGCGGCGAAGTATGCGTCGGCGTATTATGGCCCGTTCCGCGATGCGGCCGAGTCGGCTCCGCAATTTGGCGATCGCCGCACCTATCAGATGGACCCTGGCAATCGCCGCGAAGCCCTGAAGGAAATCGAGCTAGACATTGCCGAAGGGGCAGATATGCTGATGGTCAAACCTGCGCTGTCCTATATGGACATTATCTGGCAGGTGAAGCAGGCATCCAACCTGCCTGTTGCGGCGTACAACGTTTCAGGCGAGTACGCTATGGTCAAGGCAGCGGCTCTCAACGGCTGGGTTGACGAGCAGCGCGTCGTTTTGGAAACGCTTACGAGTTTTAAGCGTGCTGGGGCAGATTTGATTCTGACTTACCACGCGAAAGATGCCGCCCGCTGGCTTAGCTCTGGTTTGTAGGTTCTTGCGCTCAGCAATCTTCAACTGACCTGCAATTGTGCAATTGATTAGGTCAATTTGCTTACAGCATTTTCTTGCAGGGTGAGGTGTGAGCTGCCCCAATGAGACGAGGGCTTCTTGATCATCCGCGTCGCGCCTCACTTGCTTCAAAAATGCTGTATCCGATTGACCTATTCGGTCTGACCCAACCTAAGGCTTTCAATCGAGGGTTTAGTTCTGTCCACTGCTTCTCAGGCGCCATCTTGCCCAGACGGAGTGGGAGATGCGTGTCTCGAATCAGGATTATGTGAAGACTATATGCTCGACTCACTCTGCCAAGTTATCTAGGTATTGGCTTTTCAGGCGGCCAGTGCGGCGATTCAGGTTGGCGGTTGGCCCAGCAAGATTTCGAGCAAGCATAAGTTTTTATGAAGCATGTCCCGGCGGACTTGAAGTTTTGGGCTACCTCCATAAGATCTATGTATGAACTCTACGATACAAGCTCTCCGTAGGATCATTTAGGTTCTACTGATACGGATTTCTACACCAATGGTTAAAACTTGCAGTAGACGGTTTTTTAACTGTCCTACACGTCTACTAATCTGGTCTGGCTGCTGGGCGAGAATAGTAAGTTTGCTAGAAATGCGGAGAATATCTCAGCAATTTGCTGCATGATACAGCAAAATTTCCGCTATAGCCTTATTAATAGTAAGAATTGCTTGACTAGGGCATTTTCAAAAAAAATCTACTGGTTCAGGGAATCTACTGGAGTAGATTTACGTAAAGTTGTCCTGATAATTGGCTTCTCTCTTTGTAAGGAGTGTTTTAGTTCCTAAGCTTGAGCAGGTCAAACCCTACCTAGCGAAGCGTCTGCCTTTTATGGGCTAAGCACCCACAGGATACGTTCGATTAGTTCATAGACCGGTCTTCTTACAGTTATGCACGCCTCTACGACATGGTGTGTTCTTTGTAGATCTATGAAATACACGATTACTCACACTGGAACGGACTGGTTGCTGAAGATCTGGGAACCCGCACCCATTGGCAGCGGGCGAGAGTTACCGTTTCTCTACAAAATCAAGCTGCGGTTTAACTCTGAGAAGGAAGCACTAGTGGTGCTTGACCACTACAAGATGCTCTACTCAGGCACGAGCCATCTGGAGATGTCAGATATGGGTGCGCTGATGGCAGTCTAGATTCACTAGACTAAATTGTGCCCGGATTAATGGGTTTAGAAACGGTGAGTAGGGATTCCCAAAAAGATTGCTTAGGGACTGTTCTAGAAACTGCTCTAGAAATTGCTCTAACAATCGCTCTCACTTCTTCTTTCCTGAAACACTTGACTCATCCGAACACAATCCGAAAAGAAGTCAGTCCCCTTTTGCAAAGTTTCTGCCAAGCCTTTTGTTCGGTCCTAAAGTTGCAGGGTTTCTCTTTTGCGTAGCTCCCTAGAGGCGGCGATGGGCCATCGTGGTACTCGCCTGAGCCACAGGCATGAGAATTACGTCGTTGATATTGACATGGGGGGGGCGCGTGGCGCAGTACAGCACTACATCGGCAATGTCTTCTGCCGTTAGCGGTGTAAGCCCCTGGTATACCTTGCGAGCGCGATCGCCATCTCCATAAAACCGCACTTCGCTAAACTCGGTTTCCACCATGCCCGGATCGACCGAGGTAATTCGCACAGCGGTTCCCAATAAATCCAGCTTGATGCATTCTGTGAGGCTTTTGACGGCGGCCTTCGTGGCGCAATACACATTGCCGCCGGGATAGGGCTGGTGTCCGGCGATGGAGCCGATGTTGATCACATGGCCGCGATCGCGCTGCACCATACCCGGAAGGATCGCCCGCGTGACGTAGAGCAACCCCTTTATGTTGGTGTCGATCATTTCTTCCCAGTCTTGAAAATCGCCCTCATGGAGCTTGTCTAGCCCCCGGCTCAGCCCCGCATTGTTCACCAAGATATCGACCGCCGCCCAGTCTTCGGGCAGTGCGCTCAGCGTAGACTCGACCCTGGGGCGATCGCCCACATCCAGTTGCAGCAGCAGCGTCTCCGTTCCAAACTGGGTCTTGAGCGCAGCCGCTAGCGCCTCCAGTCGCTCCAATCGCCGCGCTACCAAAATCAGCCGCGCCCCCGCCTCTGCAAAAAAATGGGCACAAGCTGCACCAATCCCACTGCTTGCACCCGTAATCAGAACAATTTGGTTTTGAATAGAAGCCATTAGAGGGGTCAGGTTTTAGGAATCCGGATTCATCCTATCACCTGCCCGGTTTTCTCCCGCCTGAACCCTAGCCCAGAACCCTAAGCCGTTGCCAGGGCGGGTTCTGGGCGCTTGCTGTGACGAATGCCTTCGATGGCTTCGGCATAGTCCTTCGCGCCGAAGACCGCAGACCCGGCCACGATTGCGTTTGCGCCTGCTTCCAGCACTTGCCAGGTATTGTTCACCTTCAGCCCGCCATCGACTTCGATCCAGGGGTCGAGGCCGCGCTCGGCGCACATTTCACGCAGCTTGCGGATCTTGGGCAGCACTGCCGGAATGAAGCTCTGGCCGCCAAAACCGGGGTTGACGCTCATAATCAGCACCAAGTCGCACACCTCCAGCACATACTCAATCAGCGTCAGCGGCGTAGACGGATTCAGCACGACTCCGGCCTGTTTGCCCAGTTCCTTGATCTGGCAGAGGGTGCGGTGCAGGTGGGGAGAGGCGTTGTGTTCGGCATGGACGGAGATAATGTCGGCTCCAGCTTTGGCGAAGTCTGCCACATACTTTTCTGGTTCCACGATCATCAGATGCACGTCCAGGGGCTTTTGGGTGTAGGGACGAATCGCGTCTACGATCAGCGGGCCAATGGTGATGTTGGGGACAAAGCGACCATCCATTACGTCTACGTGAATCCAGTCGGCTCCGGCCTGGTCAACCGCTTTGATTTCGTCACCCAGGCGGCTGAAGTCGGCAGATAGAATCGACGGGGCAACAACGATGGGCTTTGGTGAAGTAGGCAGGGTCATGGCGGCGGGTTCTCCTGGGTTTGATTTGGTATTAATTTTAACAAAGCTCATCCATCAGTCCAGACCCTTTGCAAAGCAGTCCGGGGCCAATTCTTAAGGCTTTATAAAAAAGCTGTCTACAAGAAGCTTTATACAAAATGGAGAGCCGCGCAACTGCCCATTGAGAAATTTGCCGTTCAAATTTGCCGTTCAACTACAAAAAGAGCGACGCGGCAACTAGATATACTACCGACGGGTGGGCGATCGCCTCGAACAGTTGCGCGTTGCCCTGGCCAGCCCAGCCCGCTGAACCCACTGCCCGCAGTCCCCATGCGATGACGCTGAGCGAACCCATTACCACGCTGACCGACTATGCGATCGCCCTGGAGTGCCTGATCTTTGCGGTCTGCTTGCTGAAACAGGCGGAACCCCCCAAGCCCACAAAGGGGTGGATACTGGCCTTTGGCAGCACGGCGCTGGCTGCGGCCCTGGGCGGCACGCTGCACGGATGGAGCGCCGCGTTGTCGCCGGGTTGGGCACTGGGCCTGTGGCGAGCCATGCTGCTGGCGCTGGGGGTTGCAAGCTATGGGTTGGTAGCTGGCGCAAGCGCGGGCTGGGTGTCGGGGGGCAAACTGGTCTGGGTGCAGCGGTTGGCGCTGGGCAAGCTGGCGGTGTATGGGCTGTGGGCATGGCAGGCGGAATCCTTTTGGGGGGCGATCGCCGACTATCTGCTGTCTATGCTGGTGGTAGTGGGCCTGGTAGGGTCGGGGGTGGTTTTCGCGGTTCCAGCGCAGCGGGTCACCGCAGGGTGGCTGGTGGGCGGGGTGGGTCTGTCATTTGCCGCAGCCGGGGTGCAGGTGGTGCAGCTTGCCCTGCGGCCCTGGCTCATGCCCAATGACCTCTATCATCTGGTGCAGATGGTCGCGCTCTACGCCTTCTTTCATGCAGCTAGATAATAGAGGAACCAAGCTGTTTGGAGTTGGGGTGCCTGATGTCGCTGATGCAAGTTTGGGGCGTTTTTCTGATTTTTGTGCTGTGCCCCGTGCTGGGGGCGCTGCCGCTGATCGAGTGGGTCGTGCGCGGGCTGACGGGGAAGCGCCTGTCGAAGCTGGGCACGGGCAACGTCAGCGTGTCGGCGGCGTTTTATCACGGCGGGCGGGCGGCGGGCATTCTGGCAGTGCTGTCGGAGGCGGCGAAGGGAATCGCGGCAGTGCTGCTGGCGCGGCAGTTTTTTCCGGCGGGGTCGCTGTGGGAGGTGGTGGCGCTGATGGCGCTGGTGATGGGGCGCTATTGGGGCGGGCGCGGCGCGGGCACAACGAACGTGGTGTGGGGATTTCTGCTGCATGACCCGGTGGCGGCGGGGCTAGTGGCGCTGATCGGCGGCATTGGGTTTACGGTGTTGCGCGATCGCACGCTTGGCAAGCTCAGCGTCCTCCTCCTAATGCCGATCCTCGTAGCGCTGCTGCATCCCTACAGCGGCAAGCGGGTCGCCGTCACCGCTTTGCTTAGCCTGCTGCTGGCGTGGATTTACCAAAAAATTCCCGATGATCTGGATCTGTCGGCGGAGGAAGCCCAGGAGGAATCAAAGCGCGTGTTTCAGTTTTTTCGAGGCGATCGCGCCTTACTATCCCTAAATCAGGCGCTCTCGCCGGAAAAAGTCGGCTCCAAAGCTGCCACCCTGTCCGCCCTCAAGCGCCTGGGCTATGCCGTGCCTGAGGGCTGGGTGCTGCCGCCAGGAGACGATCCTGCGCCGCTGCTGACCGCCCTTTCGCCCAGCGCCGATACGCCGCTGGTGGTGCGCTCTTCTGCGATTGGCGAAGATTCGGATACGGCCTCGGCGGCAGGGCAATACGAGTCGTTTCTGGATATCACCAGTCCGCCCGCGCTAGAGCAGGCGATCTTGCGCTGTCAGGGGTCCTACAACCTGCCCAGGGCGGTGCAATATCGCCAGCGCCAGGGCAGCGCCGAGGGGGGCATGGCGGTGCTGGTGCAGCAGCAGGTAGCGGGGGCGTTTTCGGGGGTGGCCTTTAGCCGCGACCCGATCCAGCGGCAGGGCGAGGCAGTGGTGATCGAGGCGCTGCCGGGGCGGGCGGATCAGGTGGTGTCGGGTCGGGTCACGCCGGAATCCTACCGCGTCTGGCTGCCGGAGTCGCCAGAGGACACTCCCAACCCTGAAGCGTTCCTGGTGGAAGGAACGGGCGACGTGCCGCTGACGGTGATCCGGCGGGTGGCGCTGCTGACGCGGCAGATTGAAGCCCACTTTCACGGCGTTCCACAGGATGTGGAATGGAGCTATGACGGGCAGCAAGTATGGATTTTGCAGGCGCGGCCGATTACGACGCTGGTGCCCATCTGGACGCGCAAGATTGCCGCCGAGGTGATTCCTGGCTTCATCCGGCCGCTCACCTGGTCGATTAACCGACCCCTGACCTGCGGCGTGTGGGGCGAGATTTTTACCATCGTGCTGGGCGATCGCGCTGAGGGGTTGGATTTTGAGGAAACGGCGACGCTGCACCACTCTGCCGCATACTTCAACGCGACGCTGCTGGGCGATATTTTTCGGCGGATGGGGCTGCCGCCAGAGAGCCTAGAATTTCTCACCCGGGGCGCAAAGTTCAGCAAGCCGCCGCTGGGGTCTACGCTGCGAAATCTGCCTGGACTGCTGCGGCTGGTGCAGCGCGAACGACGACTGCTGAAAGAGTTTGCCCAGTGCGATCGCCAGCAGTTTGCCCCGGCGCTGGCGGATCTGGCCGCGCACCCGGCCGACTCGCTGAACCCCGCCGATCTGCTCGATCGCATCGACCAGATTTTGGAACTGCTGCGCCCCGCCACCTATTTCAATATCCTTGCACCGCTGGGATTTGCCGCCCGACGCGCCCTGTTCCGGGTGGATGAAGCGGCGCTCGATAACCGCGTGATGCCGGAGGTGGCGGCCGTGCGATCGCTCCAAACCTTGGCCCAACAAGTGCGATCGCACTTGCCTGCGCCCCCTGCTGACCCTGACGTGCTGTTAATGCAGCTTGGGGAAACCCCGGCGGGTCGGGACGTTCTCCACCAGTTTGACCAGTTCCTCGACCGCTATGGCTACCTCAGCGAGGTGGGGACAGATATCGCCGTTCCCACCTGGCGCGAGGCTCCCCAGGCTGTGCAGCGCCAGCTTGCCCAATTTGCCCAGCTTGCCCAGCTTGCGCCCATGCCCATTGCGTCGCAGTCTAGACCGCCTGCTGGCAAGGTGCGAACCCTCCAGCAACGGCTCGACCTCAAGGGGCGCGTGGCTGAGGTCTACAATCGCCTGCTGGCAGAACTTCGCTGGAGCTTTGTAGCGCTAGAGCGGTGCTGGCTGGCTGACGGCTTGCTGGACGCGGCTGGCGATATTTTCTTCCTGGAAATTTCGGAAATTCGGGCGCTGGTGACGGAACAGGATGCCGACTGGAGTTCGGTAAAACGGCGGGTGCAGGAGCGGCGATCGCGCTTCGAGGAAGATTCCCAGCAGACCAATATTCCCCTGCTGGCCTACGGCTACGAGCCACCGCGCCCAGAAACCCAGCCAGAACGGCCCGCCCTCAGCAGACTGATCGGCATCGGAGCCAGCCCTGGCATCGCGGTGGGAACGGTCATGGTAGTGCGATCGCCCCAGGACGCGCCGCCCCTCGACCGCTCTTACATTCTTGTTGTGCCCTACACCGACGCAGGCTGGGCCCCGCTGCTAGCGCAGGTCGGCGGGCTAATTGCCGAAGTTGGAGGGCGGCTCTCCCACGGGGCGATCGTCGCCCGCGAATACCAGGTTCCCGCCGTGATGAACCTGGCCAGCGCCACGCAACAGCTTCGATCTGGCCAGCGGGTGCGGCTGGACGGAGAGACGGGCGTGGTGGAGGTGGTGGAACCGGAATAGCCCAACCCTGGAACCCCTGCGAAACGATGACAACGGCTGGTACTGCAAAAGTTCACGCTGCAAAAATTCACACTGCAAAAATTCACGCTGCAAAAATTCACACGGCTATCTCTAGTGCTGCGATCGCCCTGGGCATTCTGAGAACAAGCGCCCGACCTCACCCCATCCCCCGATCCGCTCATGGTGTCTTTTACTGCCGCACCTCCAAACTTTGCGCTGGCCTCGCCCCACCTGCTGACGGCGGCCATTTTGCAGTTGCCGATGCCCGACGCTGCCGATCGGGTGGCATCGGGGCAGGTGGTGCGGGCTATGCAAACGCTGATGGCGCTGGTCGATGAGGTGCGATCGCCCGAAAACGGCTGGGATGCAAACACGCCGCCGACCCCAGAGGCGATCGCCCCCTACGTCGCCGACGAAGCCTGTGACCTGCTAGAAGCGCTAGAAACGTCGGAAGCGCTGGCAGCAGAGGCGACCGACCGCACGATTCCCAGCGAGGCGACCGACTCGCCCAAACCGTCCCCCCTGTGGTCCCCCTACTGCACACTCGACAGCCTCACCCCCCGGCTGCTGTGGGGGCTGGCCCGCAGCGCGGTAGAGACGATGCGGCTATTGGAAAGCGTGTCTGCGACAGTGGCTCCGGCGGGGGCGGTGCGCCAGCGGGGGCGACTGCGGCTGGCGGCGGTGCTGGAGCTACACGCTGAGGACGGCAGCCAGCGCCATGACCTGGTGATGCATCAGCCAGGGCGATCGCCCCTGTCGCCCGATGCCCAGATCCACGAACTGGATGGCACAGCGGTTTCGGGCACGCTCACGGCTGGGCAAATCCTGACGGCGATCGCCCAGCAGGTGGAACTGGTCACGCCGGCCCTGTCGCCCCTCTTGGTGGGTCTGCCGATTCAACTGCTGCTGCCGGAATATGACTGGCAGCCCGCAACGCTGCGCCTGCATCTGGAGCTGGAGTTTTTGCCGGGTGGACTGCCCGCCTCGCCGGAGTTTCCGAATGGTGCGGCGGCTTGGGCTGCTGGGGCTTCGGAACCGCCCGATACGCTGCCATCGAACGAGGAGGAAACCCTGCCGACCACCCTCCAGTTCACGCTGGGGGCCTGGCTCCAGCGCTATTGCACCCACCTGAGAGACTATGCGCTCGCCCACCAAGTCCTGAATCTGAGCGGCTGTCGCATGGTGACAGAGGCCGTCTTCCCGCTGCCTGCGGAAGAGGTGGTGCCACGGTTGGTTGCGGATGCCTGCCTGCTGCTGGATTTACAGACTGACTCGCCGCTGTTTGCGCCAATCGACCGCTGGCAAGACCGGATGCCGGGCGATCGCCTGCGATCGCGCCTCTTGTGGAGCCTCAGTCGCAGCAGCCCAGCGATGATGCAGCTCCTCGGCGGCGTGAAGGTGCGAATGCTGCAACCAGAAGCACCGTGGGATGCAGGTACACTGCGGCTGCTGGTAACGCTAAAGCTACAAACGCCGGAAATGGACTGGTACATTGACCTGGCGACGGGGCGAATGCCGGAACCGACCGTGTTTCCGCTGGCGGCGGACGTGGTGCTGCAAGCGGGCGACCTGGCGTTTGAGGCCCAGCCCGATGCAGCCCTGCCGCCGCTGTCGCTGCAACAGCCCACGCCACTGGCGCAACTGACCAACCACGTAATGCAGCAAATCGAAACCGCTGTGCCCGAAGTACATCTGCTGCTGGAGGGTGCTGCGGTAGATCTGTGGAGCGATGCCGACCCCGAACCCCATCCCGCAACGCTTCAGGTCTTGGTGGATTTTGACTTTGTACCGGACTGGCACCTGACACCCGATCCGCATCGCGACTAGAATGAAGTGTCGATTTGGCAATCAGTCGATTTGGCACACTGGCATCGGATGAGGGGAGTTCGTCGCTACACGGCTCTGGCGCTGCTGAGCGCTCTGGGAATCAGCGCTGTGGGAATGATGGGAACCGCGCTTCCCGGCTGGGCCGCCACCCAAATTTACCTGCGCTATGGCCCGCTCCGCCTCAGCGTTCCGGTGCAGGCGCTTGAGAACTTTGGCAAAACAGGCGACGACCCCCGCCTCAGGTTCTATCTCAAGCGGCTTGCGCCCCATCAGCGATCGCAGCTTCAAAACACCCTCAACGCCACTTACGACGTGGACTTGATGATGGTGTCGCAGTTCAGCTATACGCGGTCGGGAGAGCGACTGCTGCAAGAGGTGGGGGGGCTGCTGCGAACGGCATCTGGGCAAAACGGCGCGGGCAGCCTGCGGAGCGCGGGCATCCTGGCGGCGGCAGACCCGGACGGCTTTAGCGTGCTGAGCTTTCTGCGGAATTTGCCCGTGGATATGCAGATCGACGTGCGGCAGGCGATCGCCTTTCAGCGGCGACTGGGGGGGCTGTTGCAACGCACAGCGCAGGTGACCAATCAGGTAATCGACGCAACGCAGGCGATCGCCCAGCAGGAAGCCAGCGTGCTGCAAACCCTGCCGCCTATCGACCCGCGCCAGCCCGGTTCCGTCGCGTTCCAACAACAAACGCTGCGGCTGGTGGACGCGCAGCGCAATCGCCCGCTGACGGTTGACCTGTATCTGCCAACGGTAGCCACGCCCGCGCCGCTGATCGTCGTGTCAAATGGACTAGGCGCACGGCGCGATCGCTTTACGCGGCTGGCCAGCCATCTGGCATCCCACGGCTTTGCGGTGGCCATTCCCGATCATCCAGGGAGCGATCGCGATCGCCTCCAGGATTTTTACGACGGGCTGCACCGAGAAAACTTTGACCCCGCCGAGTTTGCCAATCGCCCGCTGGATATCTCCTTTTTGCTAGATGCGTTGGGCGAAATGCAGCAGCAGGGGCAATTCCAACGCATTGACCCAGAGCGGGTGGGGGCGTTTGGCTATTCCTTTGGCGGCACGACGGCCTTTTCCCTGGCGGGTGCAGAGATACAGCTTTCGTCGCTGGAGCCGGCCTGCCAGTCCGATTCGTTCATTCTCAATATTTCGCTGCTGTATCAGTGTCAGGCGCTCGAAGCCCCGCCGCCGCCCAACCTGCGCGATGCTCGCATCAAGGCGGTCTACGCCTTTTTGCCCTTTGGCAAGAGCCTGTTTGGAACGGGACTCTCGCAAATTGACGTGCCCGTTCTGTGGGAAGCGTCCGACGAAGACTTGCTAACGCCTCTGCTCAAAGAACAGGTTCCCTCGTTTCGGCAGCTTACCCCCTCCGCGCCCCAGGCAGAGCGCTACTTCGTGCTGACCAAAGGACTGCCCCACGCCCGCATTAGCTACGAAATCGCCGGCCGCACTGCTGGAAGAGATTCTGGGTCAGATCGCCCTACGACTCGCCCCTCCTGGGAAGACATCAAAGCCATCTCCGAGCGCTATCACCACGCCCTGACGCTGGCATTTTTCCAGACCCACGTCGCTGGCAACGAGGACTATCGCCCGTTTCTCACGGCAGCCTATGCTACGCAGCTTGCGGAGCCGTCTTTCCCACTCGGCTTTGTTGCGTCCCTCGATGCCATTGAGGATTAGCTCGTGCTGGAGTCGCCTGGATGAGACTGCTGTGAGATCATGGTGGGAGTTGAAACAGGGGGTGCATTCTGTTTATCAGCTACAATGCAATAGCTTCAGCACTACAGGGTTCTTTGTCTCATCTGAGACCCGTGTTTGCCTCAATTTGAATTAATCGAGGTTCCCTAGAATCCCACACGCTACGATTTTCCCACTCGTCAAACTGTCCTTCCCATTACCCCCCCTGTGCGGCTTGTCGTAGCATGGCCAAATCGCCGCCACAGATAGCAGGCAGGTGGCGGGTAATTGTCTGGATGTCCCAGTCCCACCAGCGGATTTGCAGGAGTTCCTGGATCACTGCGTCGTCAAAGCGCTTGCGAATCAGGGCTGCGGGGTTGCCGCCGACGATGGCGTAGGGTTCTACGTTGCGGGTGACGACCGCACCCGTGGCGATAATGGCTCCGTCGCCCACCTGCACTCCCGGCATCAGCATCGCGCCGTAGCCGATCCACACGTCGTTGCCGATGATGGTGTCGCCTTTGTTGGGCCAGGAATCGGGCATGGCGTGTTCCCAGCCGTTGCCAAACACAGGAAAAGGATAGTTGGTGAACCAGTCGGTGCGGTGGTTGCCGCCATTCATGATGAATTTGACATCCGACGCGATGGAGCAAAACTTGCCGATGATTAGGCGATCGCCCTCAAAGTCGAAGTGATACAGCACATTGCGCTCAAAGTTCTCCGGGTTCTCAAAATCGTCGTAATAGGTGTAGTCGCCGACGATAATGTTGGGATTTTTAACGATATTTTTCAGAAACGCCAGCCGGGTCTGGCCGGGGATCGGGTAGCGGGTGTCGGGGGAAGGGCCGGAGGTCATCATTATCGCCTCAAAATCATTGCCAAATTATCGACTCAAATTATCGCCTCAAAAATCGCTGGCTTAACCGACTCACAAACGCATCCACCTCCGGCAGCCGTAGCCGCATAGCAAACCACCCAAACACCAGCAGCCCTGCGCCACCTGCAAGACACAGATTCACCAGCAGCACGCCAAAGCCCTGGTTGCCGAGCCATTCCTCGCAGCCCTGAAGCACCGCCCACGCCACACCGCCTGCCAGCCCGCTGCCCAGAGCCAGCAGCGCCGTCAGCCCGCCCCACTGACGCAGCGGCAGCCCCTGCAGGCGGCGGTGCAAAATAGCCAGCATAATCAGCATCGAAATCAGGTTCACGCCGACGGTCGCCAGCACCAGCCCCACCGCGCCATAGGGACGCACCAGCAAAAAGTCCAGCAGTGCGTTTAGGAAAATATTGGCAATGCTAATGCGGAAGGGCGTGAGGCTGTCTTCTAGGGCATAAAACACGCGCACCAGCACGTCGCGCCCCAGATATACAAACATGCCGACGGAATAGGCCATCAGCACGGTAGCGGTGAGCAGCGAGTCTTCGGGGCGGAAGGCATAGCGCTCGTAGACCACCCGCGAAATGGGGACAGCCAGCACGATCATCAGGGCGCTGATGGGCAGCATGGTCAGAGCCGTGGTGATCAGTCCCTGACGGATGCGGAGCTTGAGATCGGGCCAGTCCTGCGGCGCGGTGAGGCGAGAAAACACAGGCAGCAACGGCACCAGGATGACGTTTGACAAAATGCCCAGCGGGGTCAGCGCCAGCAGCCCTGCATAGCCCATTGCCGAAACGGCCGCCGCCGCGTTGGGAATGAACGACGCGAAGAACAGATCCGTCCACACGTTAATCTGCATCATGCCTGAAGAAAACGTCGCCGGGCCCATCACGTTGATCACCTCGCGCACGGCTGGATCGTTGAAGTTGAACCGGGGTCGCAGCGTGCCCAAGCCGGATTTCCACTGGGCGGGTAGCTGCACCAGCCATTGCAGCAGCGCCCCGGCTAGGGTAGACCCGGCCAGCACTGCGCCGCCCAGCATGGCGTACTGTGGATCGGTGATGCGATCGCCCAGATACCACGCTAGACCCCCCAACCCCAGCAGCACCGTGACGCTGCTAAACAGCGGGCTGATCGACGGCAGCCAGTATTGATTGGCCGCATTCAACGCGCCAAAGCCGATGCCCACCAGCCCTGCCAGCACCGCCATCGGAGCCATAATCTTGAACTGCTGAATGGCGATGTCTCGCGTCTGCTGGAGCGTGGCATAGGTTTCCGCCGACATCCCCTCCCGCGCCGCATCGGCCGCCGAAAGAAACAGCCCCGGAGCCACTAGGCTCATCATTGGCTCTGCAAACGCGATCAAGCCCACCGTCACCAGCAGCAAAATGCTGACCACCAGCGTCGTGATTCCTTCCACAATCGGCGCGACTTCTTCTTGCTTGCGCTTCGACAAGACGCTGACAATCGCACTGTGAAAGGGTCCGTTGATCCCGCCCAGCAAAATCAGCAAAAAGCCCGGAATTACATAGGCAAAGTTGAACGCGCCAAACACGGGGCCCGTGCCAAAGGCAGCGGCGATCGCCTGCTGGCGAAACAAGCCAAATATCTTGCTCAATAGCGTAGCAATGGCAACGATTCCAGCGATTCCGGCAAGTGAGCGGGCTTTGGACACAGGTTTGAAGGGATTGAGGTTATTGGTTTATAGAAAGCGAGGCAGAAAAAAGGCTTGAACAGAAGAAGGTCAAGCCGCTCTTGCTCCTCTTCTCCCAAGTCAGGAGAAGCGATTGGGGGATGAGGGCAGATTGAAAGTTGCACATCGCGTAGAGAAGACAATCAAGACCTGGCTCTCGTCCCTCGCGCCGCGCTCTCTCCTTGTATCTTAAGAGGCAAGCGGTAACCCAATTCGCCTCATCTCCAGTCTGCGGGTTCAAACGATTCCCTCCCTCCCACACCCCCAACCCCCTATAATTCGGATTGCCCTTCCTATCCAATTCCTCTTCTATGTCCGATTCTCAGGCTGTGAGCGCAGCAGTTGCGCGGCTATATGACACCTATCCGTTTCCCCCAGAGCCGCTGCTGGATGAACCGCCACCGGGTTATAACTGGCGCTGGAACTGGCTAGCGGCCCACAGCTTTTGCACCGGGCGCAGACCCGCACGGCAGGATATTCGGATTTTGGATGCGGGCTGTGGGACGGGCGTGGGGACGGAATATCTGGTGCATCTGAATCCGCAGGCGCAGGTGACGGGGATTGACCTGAGCGCGGGGGCGCTGTCGGTGGCGCAGGAGCGGTGTCGGCGGTCTGGGGCCAATCGCGCGACCTTTCACCACCTGAGTTTGTACGATGCGGATCAGCTACCAGGCGAGTTTGACCTGATTAACTGCGTCGGCGTGCTGCACCACCTGCCTGACCCGATTCGCGGGATTCAGGCGTTGGCAAAAAAGCTGGCTCCGGGTGGCATAATGCATATTTTTGTCTATGGGGAATTGGGACGCTGGGAAATTAAACTGATGCAGCAGGCGATCGCCCTCCTCCAGCAAGACCGCCGGGGCGACTATACCGACGGCGTGCAGCTAGGGCGAGCCATTTTCGCCAGCCTGCCCGAAAACAACCGCCTGGTGCGACGCGAGCAAGAACGCTGGTCGCTAGAAAACCAGAAGGACGAGTGCTTCGCCGACATGTACGTACATCCCCAGGAAGTCGACTACAACATCGACACCCTGTTTGAACTCATTGATGCGTCGGGGCTGGAATTCTTGGGCTTCTCAAACCCTCGCGTGTGGGATCTGGAGCGGCTGTTGGGCAAGTCACCGGAGTTGATGCAGCGGGCCGAAGGTCTGGGCGATCGCCAGCGTTACCGCCTGATCGAACTGCTCGATCCCGACACGATTACGCACTACGAATTCTTTCTAGGACGGCCGCCGCTAGAAATCTGCGACTGGTCATCCGATGCCGACCTGCTCAGCGCTATTCCCGCCCTCAGCCCTTGCATCGACGGCTGGGATAGTCGCTGCGTGTTTAACTACGACTACCAGATCATCAACCTCAGCGAGGCCGAGTGGGGCTTTCTCAAGGCTTGTGAGGAAGAGGCTGGGAGGGCGATCGCCCAAATCCTGCAAGACCAGCCGTTGCCCCTAGACAGCGTTCGCACCCTCCAGCGCCAACAATTGCTGCTGCTAACCCCAGCAACTTGAACCCAAGCTGACCCCCAGGATTTCAGTTGCAAAAGCCTTCTAAACTCTTTGAATAAATTCTTTTCAAAAAATCTTGCTCAGAAATTTCTGGGAATTGAATGATTTTGAATCACCGTCATTAAGTATTGTTACCCTGCGATGATATGATTAGAGACGGTTCATCACTGCGTTGGCAATGATGCACTGATGACTCCAAAAGACCTATCTGGACTCGGTTCTTGATCGTGACCACGCCAGATCTCCCACCCGAAACCAATACGAACGCTCCGGCTGATCCTGCTGCTCCAGAGAGCAACGACTCCTCTGCCGCACTGCCAGCCCAACCCGATGCATCCATGCAGGAATATTACAAGCTTCAGAGTCATCTGCTGCTAACAACGCTTGTCATGGCTGCGGTCATCTTTGGTTCTGTGTGGGCAGTCTACTCCCTGAATATTGCTCTCAATTACCTGATTGGAGCGTGCACAGGTGTGGTTTACTTGAGAATGTTGGCTAGAAACGTTGAGCAGCTAGGTCGAGAAAAGGGACGAATTGGAAACACTCGTCTCATTCTCCTTGTGGGTTTGATTCTGATTGCTTCTCGCTGGAATCAGCTTCAAATCATGCCTATTTTCTTAGGCTTTCTGACCTATAAAGCTGCGGTCATTTTCTATATGTTGCGGACATCTATCCTCCCCTCACAGGGATAGGTTTAGATATCCTAGCATCCCTCCAGTTAATTCGGGCAAGCCATTTTCATGGAAACGTTGCTTTCTCTTAACGTCTTCAATGCCTTTCCGCTTGCTGAGCTAGAAGTCGGCAAACACTTCTATTGGCAGTTAGGAAATCTAAAGCTGCATGGGCAGGTGTTCCTCACCTCGTGGTTTGTAATCGGCCTTTTGGTGCTGGTCACGTTCCTGGCAAGCCGTAATATCCAGCGCGTTCCCTCTGGGCTGCAAAACCTAATGGAATACGGGCTAGAGTTCATTCGCGATCTGGCGAAAAACCAGATTGGTGAAAAGGAATATCGCCCCTGGGTTCCGTTTGTGGGCACGCTGTTTCTGTTCATCTTCGTGAGCAACTGGTCGGGTGCGCTGGTTCCCTGGAAGCTCTTTAAGCTACCAGAGGGTGAACTGGGTGCGCCGACTGCCGATATCAACACCACAGTTGCGCTGGCGCTGCTGACCTCGCTGGCCTATTTCTACGCAGGGTTTAGCCGCAAGGGATTGGGCTATTTCGGCAACTACGTGCAGCCTGTGCCGTTTATGCTGCCGTTCAAGATTATTGAAGATTTCACCAAGCCACTCTCCCTCAGCTTCCGACTTTTCGGAAACATCTTGGCGGATGAGCTGGTGGTGGGTGTGCTGGTTCTCCTAGTGCCGCTGTTTGTGCCGCTGCCCGTGATGGCGCTTGGCCTCTTTACGAGTGCCATTCAGGCGCTCATCTTCGCGACGCTGGCGGCCGCCTACATCGGCGAGGCAATGGAGGATCACCACGGTGAAGGGCATGAGGAGCACTAGCATCCTCAGTTGGGGTGTGTGAATTCCCCGTTCATGCGACTCGATTGCAGCAGTCGTCAGTGCAATCGACAGTCGTTGTGTGAGGTGTGCGATCGCCTTTGCATGGGCTGATTCTGCAAGCCAGATCACGCATTTGCTGACGTGTTTCTCGTTCTGTAATTTTTTAGGGAAGGAAAACATCATGGATCCGATTATTTCTGCTGCTTCGGTTGTGGCTGCTGCGCTGGCTGTAGGTCTGGCGGCGATCGGCCCTGGCATTGGTCAAGGGAATGCCGCTGGTCAGGCAGTTGAAGGGATTGCTCGTCAGCCCGAAGCGGAGGGCAAGATTCGCGGTACGCTGCTGCTGAGCTTGGCGTTCATGGAAGCGCTGACGATCTACGGTCTGGTGGTAGCGCTGGTGCTGCTGTTTGCCAACCCCTTTGCCTAAGAGGTGGGCCGTGTGGCTGGGGTGCAGGGCATTTCAGCCACAGGCTTGCTTAGGCTTGAGTGTATTGTTGTTGGGCGATCGCGCTCGAGTCAGGTATCCAACTTTGGGCAACGCCCCTCGACGACGCTTTCGAGATCGTTGCAAATGGTTTGGTTAGTAGAACCCCAAAGAGTTAATCGGGGCGAATAAATATGGTTTATTGGACATTCTTACTGGCTGAAGAGGGCGGGGGTGGTCTGTTTGACCTGGATGCCACGCTGCCGCTGATGGCGCTCCAGTTTATGCTGCTGGTTGCAGTGCTCAACGTCACTTTTTACAAGCCGTTGGGCAAGGCGCTGGATGACCGCGAGGGCTACATCCGCGCCAATCAGTCGGAGGCGAAGGAGCGTCTGGCAAAAGCAGAGGCACTAGCTAAGCAGTATGAGACTGAGGCAGCCGAGGTTCGTCGTCAGTCGATCGCAATTGTCTCGGCGGCCGAGGCAGATGCTCAAAAGATCGCAGCCCAAAAGATTGCAGAAGCCCAGCAGGTTGCTCAGGCTCAGCGAGAGCAGGCGCAAAAGGATTTAGATGCTCAAAAGGCTGCGGCATTGCAGTCCTTAGAGCAGCAGGTGGATGAATTGAGCCGTCAGATTTTGGAAAAGGTGACGGGTGGTGTTGCGCTTGGCTAGCGCTGACGGGGCAAGCCGCTGTATTGCAGCGTTTTCTGGTGTTGTGCTAGTTGACGTTGCTCCTCGGTCGGGCTTTCCAGAGACCTGTTTTGAACTCGTGAATCAATCAAAGACGCAGATTCGGGCATTCACAGATGGAGATACTAGGGAGTTTGTTGGCGATCGCCGCAACAGCGGGAGAAGCGGCTGAAGCGTCCGAAGAGGGCGGCTTTGGGCTGAATTTTGACCTGCTAGACACAAACCTGATTAACCTCGCCATCATCATTGGTGTCTTGGTGTATTTTGGTCGCGGCTTTTTAGGGAAAACACTGAGCGATCGGCGGGCGAAAATCGAAGCTTCGATCAAGGAAGCAGAGCAGCGCAAGCAGGAAGCCGCCGCTCTCCTGGCAGAGCAGCAGCAAAAGCTGGCACAGGCTCAGGAAGAAGCAGCCCGGATTCGCTCAGAAGCAGAGGCTCAGGCAGCCGCAGCGAGCGCCGCAATCTTAGAGCAGGCGATGCAGGATGTGGCTCGAATGCAGGCGGCGGCGGATCAGGATGTCGCTGCAGAAGAGCAGCGAGTGGTGAACGAACTGCGTCAGCGAGTGGCAGCGCTTGCGCTCCAGCGGGTCGAGGCACGGCTGAAAGGTGGGCTGAGCGAAGATGCCCAGCAACAGTTAATCGATCGTGGCATTGCGGCATTGGGAGGTTAGCGAAATGAGAGATTCAATTACAGCATCCGAAGTCTCGGAGCCTTATGCCCAGGCTTTGATGTCGCTTGCCAAATCCAATGATCTGATTGACCGCTTTGGTGAAGATGTTGCATTCTTGCGATCGCTCCTGGCCGAATCAGAAGAGCTTCAGCAAGTCCTGGCAAACCCGCTGATCAAGCCTGATGCCAAGAAAGGCATTTTGCGCCAGCTTGCATCAGAGCAGGTTCATCCCTATACGCTCAACTTTCTGTTTCTGCTGGTAGATCGGGGTCGAATTCTGTTCTTAGATAACATTTGCAAGCAGTATCAGGCGCTCCTGCGCGAACTGAAGCAAGCCGTTCTGGCGGAGGTCAGTGCGCCAGTCGAGTTGACCGAAGCTCAGCAAGAGGCTGTCCGCAACAAGGTCAAGGAGTTAACAGGAGCCCAGCAGGTTGATCTGGAAACTCGCATCAATCCTGACTTGATTGGCGGGGTTGTGATCAAGGTGGGTTCTCAAGTGTATGACACAAGCCTGCGGGGTCAACTGCGACGCATTGGGCTAAAGCTGACGGGTTCCAGCTAGGAAGCGCCCCGGACAACTGGTGGACTTTATTGGCTCCCCCTTAATGCTCCCCTTAATCAGTAGGGAATCTCTTACTGGAATCTATTACTTTCATCCCGACGGGTATTACGACCTGATCCCCCACCGTTCAACTGGAGAAAAACGCAATGGTAGCAATTAGACCAGACGAAATTAGCAGCATTATTCGCCAGCAAATCGAGCAATACGACCAGCAAGTTAAGGTTTCTAACGTGGGAACCGTGTTGCAGGTCGGCGACGGCATTGCCCGCGTCTATGGATTAGAGAATGTCATGGCCAGCGAACTGCTGGAGTTTGAAGACGGCACGATTGGTCTGGCGCTGAACCTGGAAGAAGACAGCGTGGGTGCTGTGCTGATGGGCGAAGGTCTGAATATTCAAGAGGGCAGCACTGTACGCTCGACGGGTCGAGTCGCCTCGATTCCTGTGGGGGAAGCCTATCTGGGTCGTGTGGTCGATGCGCTGGCGCGTCCAATCGACGGTAAAGGGGACATTGCTGCGACCGATTCTCGCCTCCTGGAATCTCCTGCGCCTGGTATTGTGGAACGGAAATCGGTTTACGAGCCGATGCAGACGGGGATTACGGCGATCGATGCCATGATTCCGATTGGTCGGGGTCAGCGTGAGCTGATTATTGGTGACCGTCAAACGGGCAAAACTGCCGTTGCGCTAGATACCATCCTGAACCAGAAAGGCGGGGATGTGATCTGTGTTTACGTTGCAGTGGGGCAGAAAGCCTCGACGGTGGCTCAGGTGGTGGATGCACTCCAGTCTCGTGGCGCACTGGAATACACCATCGTTGTGGCGGCAAACGCCAGCGACCCTGCCCCGCTGCAATATCTGGCTCCTTATACGGGTGCTACCCTGGCAGAGTACTTCATGTACAAAGGCAAGCATACGCTGGTGGTGTATGACGACCTTTCCAAGCAAGCCCAGGCGTATCGTCAGATGTCGCTGCTGTTGCGTCGTCCGCCCGGACGGGAAGCCTACCCTGGCGATGTGTTTTATCTCCACTCGCGCCTGCTGGAGCGGGCTGCAAAGCTCAGCCCCGAACTGGGCGAAGGCAGCATGACGGCGCTACCGATTGTGGAAACCCAGGCGGGCGACGTGTCTGCCTACATTCCGACGAATGTGATTTCGATTACGGATGGTCAGATCTTCCTGTCGTCTGACCTGTTTAACTCAGGTCTGCGGCCGGCGGTAAACGCGGGGATTTCGGTGTCTCGCGTGGGATCTGCGGCGCAGACCAAGGCGATGAAGAAAGTTGCAGGTAAGGTGAAGCTGGAACTGGCTCAGTTTGCTGAACTGGAAGCCTTTACTCAGTTTGCATCTGACCTGGACAAGGCAACCCAGGATCAGCTCGCGCGGGGTCAGCGCCTGCGGGAACTGCTGAAGCAGCCGCAGTATTCGCCGCTGTCGGTAGCGGAGCAGGTGGCTGTGATTTACTCCGGCATTAATGGCTATCTGGATGATATTCCGGTGGAAAAGGTGACTGCGTTCACCAAGGGACTGCGCGACTATTTGAAGACCAGCAAGGCCAAGTACATCGAAATCGTCCAGGGGCAAAAGGTGCTGACGGATGAGGCAGAAGGACTGCTGAAAGAGGCGATCGCCGAATACAAGCAAACCTTCCTGGCAGGTCTGAAGTAGGGATAAGGTGTTAGGGGCCAGGCATTATGAATCAGCATGGGTTTGTGTTTTTAATGCCTGCCTCTTCCCTTCAACCGCTTCGACCCCTAACCCTTAATTCCTAACTCCTAAACTATGGCAAACCTGAAGGCAATTCGCGATCGCATCCAGTCGGTCAAGAATACCAAGAAAATTACAGAGGCAATGCGCTTGGTGGCCTCTGCAAAAGTCCGCCGCGCCCAGGAACAGGTGATTGCGACTCGCCCCTTTGCCGATCGCCTGGCGCAGGTGCTATACGGCTTGCAGGCGCGGATGCAGTTTGAAGATGTCGATCTGCCGCTGCTGAAGTCGCGGGAGGTGCAGACCGTTGGGCTGCTGGTGATTTCGGGCGATCGCGGTTTGTGTGGCGGCTACAACAGCAACATTATCAAGCGGGCAGAAGCTCGCGCCCGCGAGCTACAGGCCGAGGGGCTAAACTATCGCTTTGTACTGGTTGGACGGAAAGCGCTGCAATACTTCCAGCGCCGCAATCAGCCCATCGATGCCAGCTTTTCCGGGCTGGAGCAAATCCCGACGGCTGCGGAAGCGGCAAAGATTTCCGATGAGGTACTGTCGCTGTTCCTGTCGGAAACTGTGGATCGGGTCGAGCTAATTTACACCAAGTTTGTGTCGTTGGTCAGTTCTCGTCCAGTGATTCAAACGCTGCTGCCGCTTGACCCGCAGGGGCTGGAGACACCAGATGACGAAATCTTCCGGCTGACGACCCGAGGCGGCGAGTTTGCAGTGGAGCGGGAAAAGGTGACCGCACCTGATATCCGTTCTTTCCCTCAGGACATGATCTTTGAGCAAGATCCAGTGCAGATTTTGAATGCACTGCTGCCGCTGTATCTCAACAATCAGCTTTTGCGGGCACTGCAAGAGTCTGCTGCTAGCGAGCTGGCAGCCCGGATGACTGCGATGAACAACGCCAGCGACAACGCCAGCGAACTGATGAAGACGCTGACGTTGACTTATAACAAAGCGCGTCAGGCCGCGATCACCCAGGAAATTCTTGAGGTGGTGGCGGGCGCAAACGCCTTGCAGTAGTGATAAGTGTTAGCTGCTAGCGGTAGCTGCAAACAGTAAATCAGGAACGAAATAACAACAGTTTTCCGTGAGCGCACACCCTTTACACGCTCACGGAAAACTTTTTTATTTAGCGCTTGCCCAGTTTACAAAATTGGGTGAGCAATTACAGGACAGTTGATGGTTGCCCGTGTGGGTCGCAGTCCGTAGAGCCAGCTATTGCCCGGGCCTTCAGGGTTGATGTAGGCACTGGTGACCATACCAGATTTGATCAACCCCTCCAGATCCTCAAACGAGGTGATGCGTCTGACTTTGTTTTCGGCGATCGCCCGCTCAGTCCACATGCTCACATGGGCATCCCACAGCGGGCTGTAGTTGTTGGAGGCTGAGGGATCATCGTTGGACGGAGCATAGGGAAACACGTTGATCGGGTCGATGCCATTATTCGCGAGGGAAGCCGCAAAGCCCTGATGCTCACCCGTACCCGTGTCGGTAATACCGTTGAGAACGGGCGAAAATCCCAACAGTGCAGATTGGTCAGAGGGCAGAGACTTACCAAAAGCAGGAATATTAGCCAGGGCAGGCGCGAAGACCCCCTTTTCGAGAACCGAAGGAACGTCTGCGGAGACATCCGTGACCAGGTGATAAAAATACTGCCGCCCACCCTGAAACCCGTCCAGAATGGACATCGTAGCGGTTCGCCTTTCGAGATCAATATCAACCAGGCGATCATGGCTGCCAGAAGCGTTATGCACCATTTGGGCATTTAGCACTACGTTGCTCGGCAACACCGCCATAGATGACCACTGGGCATCGGCGATCGCCCCAGGCTTCGCCACTTTGGGTGGAAAGGGGTATGGACTGCCCGGTTCTACCTCATAGCGGGGCGAGAAATCGACATTGCCTCGAAACCGGATAATGCCGTTTTCAACCGTTACCGGTTGAGCGCCTGAGGTGCCAATAACCTTCTTCATTTTGGGTGCAAAATTGATGCCCAACTTTTTAGCCACCTCAAAATCAGAAGCCTCGGTCAAGATGTAATAAACCGACTCACCCTGCGGGGAAAGTCCTCGATAAAGCGGTAAAGTTACAGTTGCTTTTCCAGGCGTAAAATCAACTGCTAAGGCACTTTTTAAATACACATTGTCGCTCGGTTTAAATCTGACCGCCGTGCTTTCAGAATAGCTTGGACGACCCGATTCTCGCGCGGCAGCAGCCAGCAAAGCCTCTGCCTCAGACAATCCCGATGGTGTGGTTGCGAAACTCATGGAGACGGACACAATCAGCGCTAGCAGAAACCCCGCTAGAACTGCCCATTTCTTACTAATCCTCATAGTGTTGTGTTTCCTATGAAACAACACAACAACCATCGCACTGATCTCTGAGGTATATCTGAGTGCCAGTTTAGAGGCGGATGGGTCAAGAAGAACGTTAGATTCTCTTAAGAAATGCAGCCCAAATTGGACGGGAAGATCTGGGGCGATCGCCCGCAATGTTGCATTAAACCATTGCATTAAACCATTGCATTAAAATACCCATTAAATACATTCGCCTACTAAAGCTTTGCACCGCGATAGCGAATCTGGCGCTTGAGCGACAGTTCTTCGGCCAGCTTGGGCATGTCGCCCCTGTGCCCCATCACAATCACCGTGTCATCCTCATGCAGCACAACAGTGGAACCAGGATTCATAATCAAGGTTCCATCTGCTCGTCGCAGGGCCACAATCAGATAGGTGCGGCCGACCTGCCCGCGCCCCCTCACTTCCAGGTCTTTTACAAAGCTGCCAATTAGAGCCGAACCACGAGACACCCGCAACTCGTCGAGCTGCATGTCCAGATTTCCCAGCAATTCATTCAGCGTACTGCTGCCGTCGTTGTGGTTCAGCAAGTCAAGGGAGGCCGGGTGCGTGATCATTTGGGACATTCGCATCGCGCAGATGGTGGCGGGCAGCACGACATGGTTTGCGCCCGCAAGCCGGAGTTTGCGCTCGGTGCTGGGATATTCCCCCCGCGCTAAAATGGACAGGGCCGGGTTCATGCCCCGCGAGGTCAGCGTGATAAACACATTTGCCGCATCGTCCGGCAGCACGGTCGCCAAGTATCTGGCTCGTCGAATCCCTGCTAGCTCTAGCACTTCTTCATCGGTTGCGTTGCCGCTGATGACCAGGTAGCTCATTTCCTGGGCCTCAACCACGCGGCCGGCATCATTGTCAATAATGACGAAGGGCTTTTGCTTATCTGTCAACTCCCGCGCCAGGATTTGCCCCATGCGCCCAAAGCCGCAAATAATCGTGTGATGTTCCAGGGTTTCAATGGCTTTTAGCATCCGTCTGACTCCCAGCGCCCGATTAATTTCTCCCTCAGTAATCATCTGCACAATTCCTCCCACGGCATAGACTGCTGAGGACGTGCCGCCAATAATGACTAGCATGGTAAATAGGCGCAGGACTGGCGTTGTAATCGGATTCACTTCGCCAAAGCCAACGCCAAAGACCGTGATGACAACCTGATAAATCGCATCTAGAAACGTCCAGCCCGCAACCATGTATCCGGCCGTGGCCACGATGATGGTGATCAGGAACAAGACCGCGCCCGTGAGAACCCGGCGGAAGGGAGTCATGCGTTTAGAGAAGGCTGGCAAAAAATTTAGAGAGCTTGCCTGTATAGTAGCGCTTTCAAATCGGCTCAAAGCGTAATGCACATGGCAACGCTAAAGAACCGTGTACTGATTTTCCTTTGCGAGATCTGTGTTTTTAAGAGACTTCCATTTCGGGATGCGTACATTTCGGGAGACTTATCGGGAGACTTACAGGCGAGATTCGATGTGGGCTTCAGCTTGGAGGGCGATCGCCCTCAGTCGATTTAGCATATCCCCCGGAGCCTGCGCCCATAGCCCCCGCTGGTGCGCCTCCAGCAGCCGCTCGGCCATGTCGCGCAGGGCCCAAGGATTCTTGTCCTGCACAAACGCCTGCACTGTTTCATCCAGCACGTAGGCTTGCGCTACACCTTCGTACATATAGTCCGCCACGCAGCGCGTCGTTGCATCATAGGCAAACAGATAATCCACCGTCGCTGCCATCTCGAAGGCACCCTTATAGCCATGCCGCATCACGCCCTCGATCCACTTGGGATTGACCACGCGAGAGCGATAGACACGGGCGATCTCTTCCCGGAGGGTGCGAATTTTAGGCTTTTCGGGTAAGGCGTGGTCACCGAAATACACCTGCGGGGTTTGCCCCGTGAGGGTGCGGGTAGCCACCGTCATGCCGCCCTGAAACTGATAATAGTCGTCTGAATCGAGCAGGTCGTGTTCGCGGTTGTCCTGGTTGTGCAGCACGATTTGCAGGGATTTCAGGCGCGACTCAAAGGCTTCCGGCGCGGCGCGTCCCTCGTCCTGCCCCGTGTAGGCATAGCTGCTCCAATTGATATAGGCGCGGGCCAGGTCGGCGTCGGTCGTCCAGTTTTGCGCGTCGATTAGGCCCTGTAGCCCCGCGCCGTAGGCTCCTGGCTTCGAGCCAAAAATTCGGTAGCGCGATCGCCCTTCTGCCTGTTCTGGGGTCAGCCCCGCTGCCTGCCACTGGGTCGCCTCCTGCCGCACCCGCGCCGCCAGGGGATTGTCTGCGGGCGGCTCATCAAGCTGAGAAACGGCCGTCACCGCCTGGTGAAACAGGTCGATCAGATTTGGAAAAGCATCGCGGAAAAAGCCCGAAATCCGCAGCGTTACATCCACCCGCGGCCGACCCAGTAGAGACACGGGCAGAATTTCAAAATCCACCACGCGCCGCGACGCGCCATCCCACACGGGCCGCACGCCCAGCAGCGCCAGCGCTTCTGCCAAGTCGTCGCCACCCGTTCGCATGGTCGCCGTGCCCCACATCGACAGCCCCAGCGTTTGCGGATATTCGCCGTTTTCCTGGGTATAGCGCTCGATCAGCGCCTCTGCTGCCCTGCGTCCCACGTCCCAAGCGCTTTCTGTGGGAATCGCCCGGATATCCACCGAGTAGAAATTGCGCCCTGTCGGCAGCACTTCGGGTCGCCCCCGCGTCGGCGCACCAGAAGCCCCGCTGGGCACGTAGCGCCCCTCTAGCCCCCGCAACAGGTGACTAAGTTCCTGGGGGGTAGCGCGGAGGGCAGGCAGGAGGGCAAAGGGGAGGGGAGGATTGGCTTCGTGATCCGAGCGCTCTGTGACATGATACAGTTCCCCGACTGGCTCTCCAATTGCTTGATCGACCTGAAGGGCGGCTTCTTGCTCGATCAGGTCGATCAGGTCGGCGGCGTTGCGGAGGATGGCGGGGTTGGGGGCGAGTTTGGGAACAGTGAGCGCCTGGTGAATTTGGTCGGGTGTGAGGGGCTGGGCGGGGTCGGCAGTGAGCGGGTCGAGGTCGAGATGCCAGCGCTGGGCGATCGCCCGTGTGAGGCCCGGATAGCGGGGGGTGGGATGGCGGGCGATCGCCACCACCAGATCTCGCAACTGCCGTCCGCTGGGGCATTGTCCTAAAATATGCAGCCCATCGCGGATCTGGGCTTCTTTGAGTTCGCACAGATAGGTGTCGAGGTTGGGCAGGAGCGCCTCAATTTCCCTAGAATCGGCAGAGTCAGCCGTTAGCCCCAAATCCTGCAAAACCTGGGTTTGCTGGAACAGGGTCAGGAGGCAATCGCGGATAACAGGTAGCCGCGATGGGTCAAGGCTTTGCGCCTCGTAGTATTCATCCACCAGCGCCTCAAGCTGCTGGAGCGGGCCGTAGAGTTCGGCGCGGGTGAGGGGCGGCGTGAGGTGGTCGATAATCACCGCTTGGGCGCGGCGCTTTGCCTGGGAGCCTTCGCCCGGATCGTTGACGATAAAGGGATAGAGATGGGGCAGCGGGCCCAGGGCAATTTCGGGATAGCAGGTGGCCGAGAGCGCCACGCCCTTGCCAGGTAGCCACTCCAGGTTGCCGTGCTTGCCCACATGAACGATTGCATGGGCCCCAAAGTGCGATCGCACCCAATGATAAAACGCCAGGTACGCATGGGTTGGCTCCAGGTCTGGCGCGTGGTAGTTCAGGCTGGGATCAAGGTCATAGCCGCGACTGGGCTGGATGCCGATAAAGAGATTGCCAAGCTGGATACCGGGAATGGGAAAGCCGTCCTGAAACTCCTGACACCATTTATTCCCCCAGCGATCGCCCAGTTGTTGCTGCACCGTCGGCGGCAGGGTTTGGAAATAGGCTTGGTAATCGCCCAGCGCAAGGGATTGGGCAATGGGGCGGTGCTGGGCTTCGGGGTCGTTGGTGGGGCCGGCGGTGAGGCGGTGGATCAGGTCGTCGCCTGTGGCGGGAATATCGCCCAGAGTGTAGCCCGCTTGCTTCAGGGCCTTCAGGATTTCGACGGTGCTGGCGGGGGTGTCGAGGCCAACGCCATTGGCGAGGCGGCCGTTGCGAGTAGGATAGTTAGCCAGGATCAGCGCAATGCGGCGCTCTGCGAGGGGCGTTTGGCGCAGGCGCACCCAGGCGGCGGCCAGATCGGCGACAAACTGGAGGCGATCGCCCACCGCTTCATAGCCCACCACATCGGTTTCTAGCCCGTCATGCCGCGTTTGCACCGTTTTGAACGACACGGCTCGGCTGATAATCCGCCCGTCCACCTCCGGCAGCGCCACATTCATTGCCACATCCCGCGGCGACAGCCCCCGGCTTTGCCCCTCCCACTGTTCCCGCGTGCCACCGCTAAGAATCACCTGGAGTACGGGCACATCTAGCCGTGTCCACAGGTCTACATCCGGTGCATCGTCCTCCAGTCGCGCCAGCGAAAAGCTGGTCGTGTTCAGCACCACCTGCACGGGTTCTTCGCCCTTCGGCTGGAGCAGCGCCAGCAGTTCCGCCTGCACGTCTGGATCGCGCAGCGAGGAGACAAACACCGGAAGCGGGCGCATTCCTCGCGCCGCCAGCAGTTCGCACAGTGCCTCGATGGGCTGCGTGTTTCCCGCCAGGTAGTGGGCGCGGTAGAACAGGAGGGCGACGTTTGGGGCAGGCTGGGGGTTGGACGATTGCCTGGGCGGTTTGCAAATGCCTGAAGCAGCGTACACGCCAATCTTAGGAACAGGCTGGGGAAACGATGGACTAAAGGACTGGCCAAAGCACTCGTCCGCCAGAAATAGCAGAGCATTGACCCAGTTCTCGCGGCCGCCTTCAGTGAGGTATCGCCAGAGACGGTAGACGGCAGCAAGGGGGGCGGTGGAGTGGCTGAGCAGATCAGGATCGGGGCGATCGTCTCCGGGCAGCACAAACAAGGTTGCGCCCGTTTGGGCAGCGGTTTGCTTTAGCACTTCTAGCCCGTAGGGCCAGTAGGCGCGGCCACCCAGCAGGCGCAGAATAATCACCTGGGCCTGGCTGAGGACTTCTTCGGCGTAGGTGTCGATGCTGATCTGCTGCTGAAGCTGAAGCAAGCTGGCAACGCGCAGGGCCGGAACGCCTGTGGGCAGGTGGGGCAGGGCATGGGCGAGGCTCTGGATATCTGTGTCGGCGGCAGTGAGAAAGACGATGGGCGCGGGCGTTTGCTCTAGAAAAATCACGCCTTCGGTGTCGGGATTCCAGCCTCCGGGGCTTGCAGCTAGTTTATGCATAGTGATGCATAGTTAGTGATGCATAGTATTGTTGAAAATCTATGCTACAGGGTGAACATCTTTCAAAATCCTTATGCCTTTTAGTGTCACGCAGACTCGCAGGATACCATAATGAACGGTTGTTAAAACTTCTGAATCTAGAGTCCTACCTAGAGTCCTGCCGTGTCCCCTGCATCTCATCTCCAGGCAGCGGAGAGAGATTGTTTTCCGTCCCTGCTGCACCCATCCCATATGCCCACGCCCGAACCGTCGGTTGATTCTCTGATTTTGCCGCTGGCAGTACTGCATCAGCTTCAGGATTTACTTCAACAGATGGCGCTGTGGGTTCAGTCCTCTGGCGATGGGGTGCTGCTGTTGGGGGCAACGACGCTGCCGCTGGCAGTACAGACGCAACTGCCGGATAGCGAGCAGTTTATGGTGCTGGTGTCTCGCCCCTTTAGCGTGCTGCTGAGCGGCTGGCGAGCGCAGGGGGCTGGCGGATCTGGCGATCTGGATGCTGCGGAGCGGTTGCAGCGGGTAGACTTGACCTTTGAGCCAGGGGCGATCGCCACCTTTTTGCAATCCCTGATGGAACTGTGTCAGGCTGAGGCAGACCTGACAGCGGCGCTACAGGCAGCGGGCGATCGCCTCCAGCCCAACGATCCCCTCGCCCAGACGGAATTTACCCGGCGGCTGGTAGCTCTGCTCACGAATCCTGAACTGTCGATAAAACCAGAGCGCTCGTCACTAGAGCAGCAGGTCGTCGCCCGCACCCACGACTTGCAGGAGGCGGTGCTGGCAGCCCAGACCGCGAATCGGGCCAAGAGTGAGTTTCTGGCCGCAGTTAGCCATGAATTGCGAACCCCGCTAACCACCATTATTGGTATGTCTGCCACACTGTTGCGCTGGTCTCTGGGGGAACTCAGTCCGCGTCAGCGCAGCTTTTTGCAGACGATTCACGACAGCGGGCAGCACTTGCTGGAACTCATCAACGACATTCTCGACCTGTCGCAGGTGGAGTCGGGGCGGGCCGTGCTAGAGCTAAGTCCGTTTTCGCTGACGATGATGGCTCAGCAGAGCATGAAGGCGATCGAAGAAACAGCCCTGAAGCAGGGCGTAGAGCTGGTGCTGGATTTGCGAATCGACCCCAGCCGCGATCGCTTCGTCGCCGATCCGCACCGGGTCAAGCAGATTTTGCTGAATCTGCTCAGCAACGCCGTGAAGTTCACCGCAGCAGGCGGCAAGGTGACGCTGCGAGTGATGACCGATCCTCAACACGCCATATTCCAGGTGATCGACACGGGCATCGGCATTCCCGAACAGCAGCGCCCCTTGCTATTCCAAAAATTTCAGCAGCTTGATAGCTCCTACCAGCGGCTCTATCAGGGCACAGGCTTGGGGCTAGCGCTAACCAAGCAACTTGTGGATCTGCACGGCGGGCGGATTATGGTCGATTCTACGGTGGGCGTGGGGTCGGTGTTTACGGTTCAGCTTCCGGCCCGCTCAAAAGACGATGCAGCGGAGGCGACTGCGCCCATTCCGGCCTTGGATGGGCTGGGGCGCACCATTTTGGGGCGGGTGGTGCTGGTAGAAAATGATGAGCTAACGGCCAACATCATCTGCGACATGCTGACGGCGGCGGGATATCAGGTGGTGTGGGTGCTAGAAGGCTCCACCGCCTTTAGCCAGATCGAGCTACTCCAGCCAGATGCCGTCATCGTTGATGTGCAGTCGCCCGAAAATGCGGGCGCGGAGCTAATTCACAACTTGCGCCATAGCCCAATCACCCAGCATTTGAAGGTGATTGCCCTGGCAAGTGATGAAGCTTCGCCCTACGCAGCACCCGCGATCGCCGCTGCCGATTCCTGCATCACCAAACCGATTCAGCCGGAAGACGTGCTGCCGAGAGTGCTGTCTCTGGTGGCGATCGCCGAAACCTCTTGACCCGAACGTCCACCTTAACGTTCAAGGATCAGCAGACCCAGTAGTAATCAAGAGAATCAGCAAAAATGAGCCAGACGGAAATGCCTCGTCTGACCCACTTCAATTCATCTCTCAGTTCAAAGCACCTGCCAACCAGAACCTTAGAGGTTTTGCAGGAGGCTCACCAATCCCTGGTGCGTGAGAACTTCTAGCAGCAGCATCGACACAAAGCCAATCATCGCCAACCGACCGTTGAGCTTTTCTGCATATTCCGTAAAACCAGTCCGCGCTTCGCTATCTACATACATCTGCGGCTCAACAGCGTAGATATTTTGTCTGCCCTGCTCTTCGGTAACAACGCCTCTCATGTCAAATCTCCTTAAACCTTATGTAAATAAATGTAACGTTAAAGTTAACAAATGTAAACTACTCTCAGGTTCGGTTTTCTTGACTTCTGCAAGAAAGGCGATCGCTCCAAGCTCTTGGCAGCCGCTGAGTTCCGCTAGCATAAAGGCGTTCAGGCTTGTGGGAGGGAGCTTTATGATTGATGTGGATTATTGCCAGACGATGGCGAAATACAACCAGTGGATGAACTTCAGGCTGTATGCCCTGTGCGCTAATCTGTCTGATGGCGATCGCCGTCAAGATCGGGGCGCATTTTTCAAGTCTATTCACGGCACGCTGAATCATCTGCTGTATGGCGATCGCGCTTGGCTAGGACGGTTTACCCATCAACCTCTGACGGGTTTGGCAATTGGGCAAGACCTTTATGAGAATTTTGACGAACTGCGACAGGCACGGGAACAGTGCGACAAGGAAATTCTGATCTGGGTTCAGAGGATTACAGCCGACTGGCTGGCACAACCCTTCACATTTCACAGTAAGGCTGATGGCAAAACGCATACGCTGCCAACTTGGACACTCGTGGTGCATCTGTTTAACCATCAAACGCATCACCGGGGACAGATCACCACGCTGCTGTCACAGTTGGGCCTTGATCCGGGTGTCACGGATTTGCCCTGGCTGCCAGATCTGGCAACTGCCGTAGGTGCAGGTATCGTAGGTGCAGATATCGGAGATCCGTCAGTAGACCCGTCCCTCTAGAACAGTCGCAAAAACAGTCGCAAAGGCAACGGTCTCCGTCGATATCATTGCCGACTATTGCAAGATAGATGCAGCATTTCATTTCTTGGGATATGGTGTAAGCAAGCCAAAATCCTGATACTGACGGATTTCCCGACGATACTAAGCGTTATGACTCATCCAGCCCGCGACCCCGCCATTCTGGATGCCGTGGCACTGCTCAACGGCTACGGGTTTGACATGGACGGCTTCGCGGCGGACTATTTGGTGAGCTATTGGGCTGTGAACCATCCGGCACACTGGATTCGGGCAGCTATTGTGGAGGCGCTGTATCAGGGACGCTACCGAGCCGTATCAGTGGGGCAAATCTTGGCCGTGTGGCGGCGGCGGGGACAGCCCATTCCCCACTACACGCCAGATTTTGAACGAGTGGTGAGCGGTCGATTCGGCGGGTTTTCGGTGGCTCCCTCAGTTTCTCAATCATCGGTTTCTCAATCATCCGTTTCTCAAACATCCGTTTCTCAAACGCCCGCTCGCCAAAACCAAGCCACTCCCGTAGTTTCTTCGGAGTCTGCATTGGATGAACCTGGCTCTGCGGAGAGGGCGATCGCCCCATCCAGCGAATCTGAACTGGCGGACTCCGAACTGCCTGCTGAACTGCCTGCGGATCATTCTGAGTCGATTGCAGACTACCCAGGTTCAGACCCTCAACCAGACCCTCAATCAGACCCTCAACTAGATTTTCAAGAGGCTTCGGAACCGAACGGTGTAGCTGCGACAAACGAAAATCCGCCAGACCCAACCGGGAACGAAGACACGTTCGGCTGGTGGGGGCGGGGAAGCGTTTCCCAAAACCCAATCCATCAGTACGTGCCAATTATTCCCCGCATTGAAGCGTCGGCGTTTTATGCCAAACTGCGGGCCGTTGCCTGTGGCGGAGCTGAGGCTGGCGAAGGCGCAGTCCTTGTGGCAGACGGTCAGCGGCTGGCCCAATCTTCCATGTTGCGGAATAGCCCGCTGCTGGACAGCATGGAGCAAGCCCAGTTGGGTGAACAGAACTAGGCGACCAGAACCAGACGCGACCAGGACTGAACACCAGCGATCGAACGTTTTGCATCGAACGTTTTGCAAAGAATTCCTCTGTTTTGCAATCGGTTTCTTGGATTCTCCTGCCAGGGATGGTATAACAGACGCAGCTAGGGGTGCCTGAGCGGTTCAGGCTGAGATTACACCCTGAGAACCTGAGACTGGTTAGCACCAGCGGAGGGAAGCTGTTTATCTGAGGAACTAAATATGAGAGCATCCTGGGTCGCCAAGCGACGCGGACAGAGCAACGTGTCTCAAATGCACTTTGCTCGACAAGGCGTTGTGACGGAAGAAATGCAGTTTGTGGCGGAGCGCGAGCAGTTGCCTGTAGAACTGATTTGCTCGGAAGTGGCGCGGGGACGGTTGATCATCCCTGCCAATATCAATCATGTGAACCTGGAGCCGATGGGGATTGGCATTGCCACGCGATGCAAGGTGAATGCCAATATTGGCGCGTCGCCGAATTCTTCCAGCTTGCAGGAAGAAGTGGACAAGCTGAAGCTGGCGGTGAAATACGGTGCAGACACGGTGATGGACTTGTCTACAGGCGGCGGCGATCTGGACGCAATTCGCTCGGCCATCATCGCTGCGTCGCCTGTGCCCATTGGCACGGTGCCGATTTATCAGGCGCTAGAGAGCGTCCACGGCAATATCGAAAAGCTGACCCCCGACGACTTTTTGCACGTCATCGAGACGCACGCGCAGCAAGGTGTGGACTACATGACGATTCATGCGGGAATTTTGATTGAGCATTTGCCGCTGGTGCGCGATCGCCTCACGGGAATCGTCTCTCGTGGCGGCGGCATCATCGCCCGCTGGATGCTGGCCCACCATCAGCAAAACCCGCTCTATACTCACTTTCAGGACATCATCGAAATTTTCAAAAAGTACGACGTATCCTTCAGCTTGGGCGACTCGCTGCGTCCCGGATGCCTGCATGATGCATCGGATGCAGCCCAGCTTGCGGAACTGAAAACGCTCGGTCAGCTCACGCGCAAAGCATGGGAATCGGACGTGCAAGTGATGGTGGAAGGCCCGGGCCATGTCCCGATGGATCAAATCGAATTTAACGTGAAAAAGCAGATGGAGGAATGCTCCGAAGCACCGTTTTACGTATTGGGGCCGCTCGTCACCGACATTGCACCCGGATACGACCACATCACCTCGGCGATTGGCGCAGCGCTGGCGGGATGGCACGGTACAGCGATGCTTTGCTACGTCACACCCAAGGAACACCTGGGGCTGCCCAATGCAGAAGACGTGAGAAACGGGCTGATTGCCTACAAAATCGCTGCCCACGCTGCTGATATCGCCCGCCATCGCCCCCATGCCCGCGATCGCGACGATGAGCTTTCTCGTGCCCGCTATCACTTCGACTGGAACCGCCAATTTGAACTGTCGCTCGATCCAGAACGCGCCCGCGAGTATCACGACGAAACCCTGCCCGCCGATATCTACAAAACTGCTGAGTTTTGCTCGATGTGCGGGCCAAAGTTCTGCCCCATGCAGACCAAGGTGGATGCGGAAGCGCTGACGGAGTTGGAAAAATTCCTGGCAAAGGAGCCTGCGATAGGGCGATGAAGGGGATGGAGGGTTGGCGTTGTGTCTCTCGTGCGCCAATCCTCTACGACTTTCCACGTTCAACCCCTGGGCTATACTAGGCTCAGCTTTTGCGTGGGGAGGCGGTGGTGCTGGTGCGTGGCGTTCGGCAATTAGCAAGGCGGTCAGCGAGGCGGTTAGCAATACAGTTTGCAGCGGGGCTGGTTTCTCCGGCAATAGTAGGTCTGGTGGGGCTACGTCCGGCGATCGCCAATCCGGGGAGCTTGGTCGAGTGGGGGTCGCTGCGAACTGAACCCGTCGTAGCGCCTGTTTCGCCGCCGCCCAGTGCCGTCCCCATCGCGCCCGCCGTGACCTGGCCCGATGTCCCCGACTTGGGCGCTGCTGAGCCGTTTGTGCCAGAGCCAGAAGGGCGATCGCCCGTGTCGCTGGTGGTCGATCTGAGCGATCGCCGTGTGTATGTGTACGAAGAGGAGCGGGTGAAAACCAGCTTTCGCATTGCCGTTGGGCGGGCAGGCTGGGAAACACCAACGGGTCGCTACGAGGTCATCAGCATGGTGGAACACCCCACCTGGCAGCATCCGTTTACGGGCGAAATCGTGCCGCCCGGAAATGGCAACCCGCTGGGAGTCCGCTGGATCGGCTTCTGGACAGATGGGAAAAATACCATCGGCTTTCACGGCACGCCCAACGAGGAGACGATTGGACGTGCTGCCTCCCACGGCTGCATCCGCATGTATAACGATGATGTGATTGCCCTATTTGAAATGGTGCAGGTGGGTACGCCAGTCCATGTGGTTCCCTAATCGGGTTCCCTGGCGCAGAGTCTCCTAAAGCAGAGTTTCCTGAAGCAGCATCTCCTAAATCTGTTTGCTGCGCCGTGCTGCCAACTGCTGCATAAACTCGGCATGGGCAGGAGACTGAATGCCAGTCTGCAACCCCTGCATCACCTGCATCATGTTTCCCCCACAGAGCGCCGCTACATCCAGCCACAACCCTGGAAAGATGCGGCTGTGAATCATGCCATCGGCATCAGGCGGCAGCGCAAGATATTCACCCTCATTCAAAGAGAACCAGTCCAGCCCGTTTTCTAAGCTCCGCCACACGATGTATTCTTGAACCCCGCTGCGGCGATAGACTTGCTTTTTAGTATGGAGGTCGATGGAGGCGCTGCTGGCGGCAATTTCGACAATCAGTTCTGGTGCGCCCTCAACATAATCGTCTTCGCTGATCCGAGACTGTCCGCCCGCTTCGCGGTCAATCAGCAGCACGATGTCGGGCTGGGGTTCATTGTCCAGATCGAGCCGCACAGTTGGGTTGTCGCCCATTTCAACTCCTGGCGTTGCCATTTCGTAAGTGCCTAACCAGGTGATCAACCAGCCGTGAGGTTTTGCGTGACTCTTAAAGCGGAGGGCGGCAGGCACATAGACGACTCCTTCGATTAGTTCGGCTTTTTTGAGATGGGGCATCGCCTCGTAGCGCCGCTCAAACTCGGCCCGCGAGAGATGGTCGCCGTTTTCCAGGGGCGGCAGCTTGGCGGAGGGGGGCAAGGTGGGGCGATTCCCGTAGGGATCGCTTCGCGAATCGCGCTGAGTTTGCGTCATGATCGGGAGAGTTAACGTTTGTATATAATCACTACGGATGAAGCGCGTCCTGATGAAGCGCGTTCTGAGACGTGGGATCAGCCGCTTCACCAGAATTCTTCCTATTGTACGGTTGCTGCTCGGTTCCTCTGCCTGCCTAAAACGCCATGAATTCTACCCTTGCACTGTTGAGAAGCCGATTAGAAGCCGCGCTAGTTGCGGCGTTTGGGCCGGATTTGGCTGATGCTGACCCGGTACTGGTGCCTGCCAGCAATCCCAAATTTGGGGACTATCAGGCCAATGGCGCAATGGGCCTGGCAAAACGACTGGGCATGGCTCCGAGGGCGATCGCCTCTCAGCTTCTCGACCATCTGGACGTATCCGACCTGTGCGATCCGCCAGAAGTAGCCGGGCCCGGCTTCATCAACCTGCGGCTCAGGACCGAGTATCTAGAAGCGCAGCTCAAGGCAATCCAGGCAGACCCGCGCCTCGGTGTTACGCCCATAGCCAACCCCAAGCGCGTCATCGTCGATTACCCCAGTCCTAACATTGCCAAGGAGATGCATGTGGGCCACCTGCGCCCCTGCGTCATTGGCGATGCCCTGGCGCGAATTCTGGAGTTTCTTGGCCACGACGTGCTGCGGCTGAGTCACATCGGGGACTGGGGCACGCCGTTTGGGATGCTGATTGCCTATTTGCGCGAAGCCTATCCCGATGCGCTAGCGGGCGGCGAACTAGATCTGGGCGACCTAGCAACGTTTTACCGGGCAGCCAAAAAGCGGTTTGACGAAGACACGGACTTTCAGGAAGCCGCGCGGCTGGCAGTGGTAAAGCTTCAGGCGGGCGATCCAGAAACGATTCAGGCCTGGAAAATTGTCTGCGATTTGTCGAATCGCACGAATCGCAAGATTTTTGACCTGATGGGCCTGTCGCCCAAGATTCAGGAGCGGGGCGAGTCGTTCTACAATCCGTTTTTGCCCGACGTGATTGCAGAACTGGATCGACTGGGGCTGCTGGTGGAAGACCAAGGCGCGCAGTGCGTGTTTTTAGAAGGCTTTACCAACAAGGAAGGGAAGCCGCTGCCGCTGATTGTGCAAAAGTCGGACGGGGGTTATAACTACGCCACGACGGACTTGGCGGCAATTCGCTATCGCGTCACAGAAGACCGGGCACAGCGGGTGATCTATCCCGTCGGTGCAGAACAAATCAATCACTTTGCCCAGATTTTTCAGGTGGGCAAACGGGCGGGCTGGATCACCGACGAAACGGAGTTTGTGCATACGCCGCTGGGCAACATTTTGGGCGAAGACGGCAAGAAGCTGAAAAGTCGATCCGGCGAGGCGGCGCGGCTGGTGGACTTGCTGGAGGAGGCGATCGCCCGGGCCCGCGCAGACTTGGAAGCTCGCTTGAAAGAAGAGAACCGCACCGAATCTGAGGACTTCATTGCCCATGTGGCCAACGTCGTCGGCATTGGCGCAATCAAATACGCCGACCTCAGCCAGAACCGCACCAGCAGCTACATCTTCAGCTACGACAAAATGCTAGCGCTGCAAGGCAACACCGCGCCCTACATGCTTTATGCCTACGTACGGGTGCAGGGCATCAGCCGCAAGGGTGGAATTGACTTCGAGGCGCTGGGGGATAATAGCCGGGTCGTGCTGCAAGACGAGGCGGAGTTTGCCCTGGCCAAGTCGCTGCTGCAATTTGACGAAGTGCTGAGTGCGGTGGAGGCCGACCTGTTGCCCAATCGCCTGTGCGAATATCTCTTTGACCTCAGCAAGATCTTTAACCAGTTCTACGACCGCTGCCCGATTTTGCAGGCCGAAGACCCGCAGCGCACCTCGCGGCTGATCCTGGCAGACCTGACCGCTCGCACGATCAAGCTGGGGCTGTCGCTGTTGGGGATTCAAGTTTTGGAGCGGATGTAAAGAACGAAGAGAGAAGAACGAAGAACGAAGAGAGAAGAACGAAGAGAGAAGAACGAAGAGAGAAGAACGAAGAGAGAAGAACGAAGAACGAAGAACGAAAAACGAAGAACGAAGAACGAAAAACGAAGAAAGATTCTTCCCTTTTCTCTCTTCTCTCTTTCCTCTTCGTTTCTAGCCGCCACAGCCGCCACAGCCGCCACAGCCGCCACAGCCACCGCCGCCGTCGCCGCCCCCTCCGCCGATATCACCACTCCAGCCGTCACTAACCCAGGAAGAAGAATATCCATTGCTACTTCCGGTGCTGGAAACAGGAGAGAGTGCGGCCCGTAAGCTAGCAAACTCTTTACCGCGCAGTGCGGTGGTTCCGGCTAGGGCAATGAGGAACAGCAATTGAGTTTGCTGCATGGCGCTGAGGTTGCGGGTGCGGGCGTTCACGGCGGATTGGTAAGTCGCTCGAATCTGTTGTAGAGCGCGATCGCCATACCGACTCGATAGGGGCGGCAGTTGGAAGATTGCGATAACAAACAGCCACGCAACAATCATCAGCAGCAGAAACCCAACGGGCCGCCCCCGCGAAAGGCCGACTAGCACTTTGGCAATGCCCAGCAACAGCGGCAACAACAGCAGCAGCGTAGGATAAAGTCGCGCTTTGGCAGCCTGGGCAGGCGACAGGGCCAGTCCAAGCTCCTGTAGGCGCGATCGCAGGGTTTCGGTCGCTCGCGCAGTATTCCGACGGAGGCTTTGTATCGTGGCTTTTGAGCCATTCATGCTTTCCAGAATTGCCCGCTCTAGCGGGTGCTGCGACGGCTCTGTTGAAACCAGCGGAACTAAGAATTTCTCTTGGGCATCGATGCTAGGAGGCTGCGATCGCGCCATGCTCACAATCGCCGTATCAATCGCCCGATCTGCCCCGCCGACCAGATAGGCAACTTCGTAGGGATCGAGCGTCGGCAGCGACTGTCCCTCCACGTTACCGGGTTGTCGGAGCCATCGGCGCAGCGCCCATGCCGCCAGCAGCGTGCTGCTCAGCGTAAAGAGATAGAACTGCAAAAACTCTCGCCCGCGAAGATCTAGCGGGTTGGGAATCGGGGCGATCGCCGCGCAGCTTGTTAGACTCAATGCCAGCACCAGCAGGCCGCCCAGCACCACTGGAGACCGCTGCACAAACTGCCAGCCAGACCACCAGCCAGACTGCCAGATCGCCGCCCACCGGCCTGCCCAGTCTGGTCGAGGCAGCACCCAATGCTGCTGCACATTCACCCGGCGGAATTGCAAATCTCGCCCAAACCGCAGGCTCGGATCGGGCCAGATGTCTGGGGGCGGCGTTTCCCCAAACCAGGCTTCGTAGCTCTGCAAGGTTTTGCGATACCAGTCGTTAAATTTGTGGTGTTCGGTCTGGCCGCCCTGGGTCGGCTCGTGGTGCAGCGGCATTTGCAGCACCTGCGGACAAAACACCTCCCAGTAGGAGCGGCTGTAGGTGAGATGCTGATGCCACGCCTGATCCACCTGATCCGACGGCGTGACGGGATGCCCTGCACAGACTGCCAGAAACGCAAACTTTTTGTATTCCTCAATCACTCGCTGGGCATAGCTCAGAGACCAGCCATTGTCGCGGGCAAGGCGCTGGCTAAAGCTGAGCGCTGCACCGGGCTGGTCGAGCGAAAAGGCTTGCAGACGGTCGTAGAGGGCTTGCTGTTGGGGCGTTGCCAAGTGGAGGGCGATCGCCCCCCGACCAGACCAGAGGGCAGCGCTAGAGAGATTTGAGGCATAGGGAAGATCCGGAGTATGGCTCATAGGCACCTAATCTAGGGAGTGTAGAAGAGGAGTGTAGAAAGGGTTCCCGATTGCTTGCGCTCTATCAAATTTTTCAGACGCGATTTGCCCGAAGAGATTTAGAATCTCTATCACTCAAGACTTGATATAAATACAGGCTGCACTGCTAGGCTTACGAAAATCGACCTTGAAGAATCGGTCTACAGCGTTTTTGAAGCTAGTGAGGCACACGGATGGTCAATAAACCCTTGCCTCGTGAGGGCAGCGTGTGTCTCACCCCGCAAGAAAATGCTGTATCACCAGCTATCAATTTCAGCTACCCATTTCAGCTATTAACTTCAAAAATGACAAACCAACTGATACCAAACAATTTTCCCGCCGACCCCCAACTTTCCCACCAGCGTTCCCAATCCGTCCTTACTCGCAACAATGTCACCGTTTCAGGACAGGGCACTCAGCCGATGCTGTTTGCCCACGGCTTTGGCTGCGACCAAAATATGTGGCGACTCGTTGCGCCAGCCTTCGCTGCTGACTACCAAATTGTGCTGTTTGACTATGTGGGGTCGGGCAAGTCGGACTTGCGAGCCTACGACCCAGAGCGCTACAGCCGCTTGGAGGGCTACGCTCAGGATGTACTGGAGATTTGTGAAGCGCTGGATCTACAGAACGTCATATTTGTGGGGCATTCGGTCAGCAGCGTGATTGGAATGCTGGCGGCGATTCAAGCCCCCCAGCGGTTTGAGCGGCTCATCCTGGTGGGGCCGTCGCCCTGCTATCTCAACGACCCGCCAGACTACTACGGCGGTTTTGAGCGAGAGGATATTCTGGGATTGCTAGATCTGATGGATAAGAATTATCTCGGTTGGGCCAGCTTCTTGGCTCCCGTTATCATGAAAAACGAACAGCGTCCCTCGCTCTCAAAGGAACTGGAAGAGAGCTTTTGCTCTCAACAGACCCAGTGATTGCGCGGCGCTTTGCCGAGGCAACGTTTTTGTCAGATTATCGGGATATTCTGGCTGAAATCAGCGTACCCTCGCTGATCTTGCAGTGTGCCGAAGATGCGATCGCCCCTATAGAAGTCGGCCACTATCTCCATCGCCATCTGCCCCACAGCACCCTCAAGCTCATGCAGGCAACGGGTCACTGTCCCCACATGAGCCATCCCGATGAAACCATCCAGCTAATCCAAGACTATCTCTCTGCCGCTCATGTCATCAGAGCCGCACAATGAACCGCCTAATGAGCTGCATACCAAACGGTGTGCCTGCCATCTAGACGAATTGCTGGATACCGCGCCATGTGGTTTCTTAGCATTTACCGACGACGGCACCATTACCCTGACGAATGCTACTCTGCTGGAACTGCTGCAATGCGGTCTGGACGAGGTGAAAGGGCAGCGCTTAGAAGCCTTGCTGCCAGCCGCCAGTCGCATTTTCTACCAGACTCATTTTTTTCCGCTGCTCAAGCTGCAAGGCAAGGTTGAAGAAATCTATCTTCCAGTTCGCTCTAGAACGGGGGAAAGCCTGCCGATGCTGGTCAATGCGACCCGCCACCAGCGCGAGGGGGAAGTGCTAAATGAGTGTGTTCTGATTCCGATCCAGCAGCGGAGCGAGTATGAGGAGGCACTGCTGCAAGCCCGCCGCGATGCCGAAACTGCCATGCAAGCTCAAATCCAGGCCAACGCTGCGCTGGAGCAAACCCGAGCCGCGCTAGAGCAGAAGCAGACGGAGCTAGAGGCTCTGAATGCTCGGCTGGAAGATCTGGTGCAGCAGCGCACGGCCCAGCTAGAACAGGCACTAGAGTTTGAAGCACTGCTAAAGCGCATTACGGATCGGGTGCGCGATAGCCTGGATGAGGCGCAGATTTTGCAGACGGCAGTGCAGGAATTAGGAGCAGGGCTGGCGCTGGTGGGTTGCAATGCCGGGATTTACAATGCGGCGCAAACGCAGGTAACGATTGACTATGAGTATCACCAGGATGGATCTGCACCGTGTTCCAGGGTCGAGGATTTAACCATCGAATCCGCGGCGATGTATGTGGCAATCTTGCAGGGGAACTCTGGCCCGTTTTGCTGTTATTTGCCTGCATGTCCTCGCTATGGGGCGGGGCATTGGGCGATTTTGGCGCGTCCGATTTATGACGATCAGGGCGTTCTTGGCGATTTGTGGCTGTTTCGCTCAGCAGAGCAAACCTTCAGCGAGGCGGAAGATCGGCTGGTGCAGCAGGTGGCCAATCACTGTGCGATCGCCCTCCGCCAATCTCGCCTCTACCAAGCTGCCCAGACTCAACTTCACGAAATGGAGGAGCTAAACCAGTTCAAGGACGATCTGCTGAATACGGTATCTCACGAAATGCGATCGCCCATGTCCAATATCCTCATGGCGATTCAATTGCTGGAGGTGCATCTAGAACCCCTAGGAGTCTTCGCAGACGAAGCAGGAATCGTGAAGCGCTACTTTCGAGTGCTGCAAGACGAGAGCCAGCGCGAAATTCGGCTCATTAACAATCTGCTAGAGATGGCCCGCCTGGAAGCAGGCACTGACTTGCTGAATATCAGCACGATTCCGCTTCAGTTTTTTATCCCTTATATTGCAGAACCCTATATCGAGCGGGCTAGAAATCAGCAGCAACACTTAGAAATTCAGATGGACGATCCGCTCCCTTCTTTTTCTAGCGACTTATCGTATCTAGAACGCATTCTTGGCGAATTGCTAAACAATGCCTGCAAGTACACCCCTGCCGGAGAACACATTATCCTTTCCGTCCGGTCGATGTCTGATGGGCTGCGGATTTGCGTTCGCAACACAGGGGTAGAAATTCCTGCCGCAGAGTGCGATCGCATTTTTGAAAAATTTCACCGCATTCCTGATCACGACATTTGGCATCAAGGCGGCACAGGGCTGGGGTTGGCACTGGTTAAGAAACTGGTGGAGCGGTTGGGCGCGACGATTCGCGTTGACAGTCGAGACGGTGCAACCAGTTTCATCGTGGAATTTGGCTACTAGGCGTTGGGCCCATCAGGATTAAGCCGGGGCTTCAGTCCAAATTTGCCAAACTGAGCCAAACTGAAGAAAAAGACGGGCGATCGCTCGGCTCCATCTCCGCCGAAACTCAATATCCACACTGCGAAGATATATCCAAAATAGGCAAGATAAAGTAAGCCTGTAGTGGCGATCGCCCCTCTGCCCAGCCAGGTTTCATAGCCGTTGAACAAGAGGAAACTGCTGATAATCACGGCTGAAATTTCGATCACGCTGACCACATTGCCATAGTAGCGCGGGTCCCAGTAAGAGACCGGGCTGTGAAACCGCCAGTCGGAAAACGGGAAAAAATGGCGATGGGCATCGTCGTTGTGCAGCGGTAAATCACCCGCGATATGCAGCAACATGCTCGCAAAGAGGAGTGTGCCAAAGGGCGATCGCCCCCACAATGAAACCATCAATCCTATTAAAATCAGCGGCACCGAGTTAAACAAATCAATAAAATTTTGCCAGTGGGGGTCAAAATAAGATTTTGACCAGATGATCGATTCCGGCGTATTTCGCAGCACCTTCTCTACAAAATAAAAGACAAACATGGGCGCGTCCGGCAAGATTGCTCCAAGGATGACCGGCGCAATGAATGGCCCCTCATCTCGCCGACCTAAACACAATAAATTCAGCACGACATGGGCTGGAGTATTCATGCCACTCTATTTACTCAACAGCTTGCATTTACTCAACGGCTTGCATAGCTGCCTTTTAGATCGCATTCCCATCACTTCCAAAATTCTTCAATATCGACCTGGGCTAACTCTTCCTGAATCTCTTGAAAATAGCTGCTCTGGGTAATTGAGTTCACTTCCTGCACTCGTTTGCTCTGGTCGATTTCGATTTGCAATTCTTCCAGTTGCTTCTTCAATGCTTCTTCCCGCAGGCGGCGTTCCGTAATGTCTTGAATAATTCCTTCATAATAGAGCAGCTTGCCCTGGCTATCGTAGACGGCTCGCGCATCTTCTTCGATCCAGATCATGCTGCCGTCTTTGCGATAGACCTGATACTCCAATCCTTTTACCTGACCGTTAGATTTCATTAACTGATAAAAGCGCTGACTATCGCGAATATCGACATAGGTTTGTTCTGGAATATTGGTGACAGAGTTCACCATCTCGGATGGAGAGTCGTAGCCATAAATTGCCGCCATCGCTGGGTTCACTTTTAGAAACTGTCCTGTGGGTGAAGATTGAAAAATCCCCTCCAGGGCGTTTTCAAAAATGCTGCGATAGTTTTCTTCAGTAATCCGCAATTCCTCATTCTTTTGTTCCAAAGTGGTGAATGAAGCCTTGAGTTGATCCGCCATGCTGTTAAACGATGTGGCGAGCTGATCTAGCTCTAGCAGAGCGCTGGGCGAAATGTGCTGGGAGAGTGCGCCTTTTGCAACTTCATTGGAGGCCTGCGAGATTCGCTGGATGGGTTTTGTGACCCAGCGGGCGGTGAGGATGCCCAGGGCGATCGCCAGTCCCAGCGACCCCAGCGCCAGCCAAATCGCGTTTCGGGTAGTGGTATAGATGTCGCCCATAAAGTCTGCTTCGGGAACCGCGATTACAATTAGCCAGTCCAGCCCCCGTCCGTCTTGAAACGGCAACACCTGCACAAACTGCCGCTGTCCATGCACAGAAAAATCAAGCTGCTGCGGCTGCTGGATTTCTTTAAGGTCGCCAAACTCTTGCCGCAAAAAACGCGCCGTTTCTCGAATCAGCGGCTCACTGCTGTCTACGGCTTGCAGCAGCAGCGTCTCGTCGCCTTTACCAACCGTCAGCGGTTCCTCGGTCGAGCTAGAGAGAATTTGCCCTTTCCGATCTAGCACAAATGCCTTACCCGTTTTGCCAATTTTCAGGCTAGAGAGAAACTGGCGAAACTCCACCGGAAGCTGCACATCGGTTGCACAGACCCCCAGAACAGTCCCCTCTTCGCTGTACACGGGCAGGCTAGCCGTCAATACAGGCAAGAAGGTTGCAAAGTCCAAGTAAATCTCACTCCAAACAGCCCCCCTGTTATTTAAGGCATCTTGATACCAGGGGCGCGATCGCGGATCGTATTCCCCATCCTCCGTGAGGAAAGCCAGACGATTTCCCCGACTATCTAGCTCATAGGAAAGAAAACGACCCCGCGTAGCCGTGTTGGTCAGCCAGAGGCGAACCTCCTTACTGCCGACTTCCGAGCGCCCTGCCCCCAGAAATTCCCCCTGCTCTGTGCCGCAATAGGTGCCAAAAATATAGGGCGAAATTCTCACCTGCTGGTGCATTTGGGCAATGTTTTGGGGATTTTGGAAATCCAGGCTGCCCTGGGTAAACGCGGCCGCATTGAGCTGATTGATGTCGTGCGGCGCTGTAAAGTAGCTCTCTAGCTCGCGCTCAATCTGGCTAGAGAGGCCCGTGCGAAGCTGGGAGGCCAGGTCATTCACGGCCCGCCGTGCCGCCAAAAACGACAGGTAGCCAATTAGCCCAACCGCTGCTGCAATTTCCAACACAAAGGGAACCACGAGCGCTGTGCGGAGGCGGAACTTGGCAGGAATAGCAGGAAGATTCACTGGCATGGCATCTAGCGCTCCGTAGATTCCAGTCTAGGCTGCAAATCGAACGACTCAGCCCAAATATTCACTTTTTTACGAGTTAAGATTCTGATTTCAGCAGTTTAGCCCTTGCCCATATTTCGTTTCAACTCTTCGATTTCTTCATCCATCTCCCATTGGCGAAAGGCTTTTTCCAGGTCTTGGGGAGAGGATGCGCCGGGGGTCGCGGCGTTGTAATTTTGCCAGCCAGCGGTTTGCCACTGTTGGTCAACCGAGGTTGCGGTGCGGGTGGCTCGCGCCTGGGCTGCCTGGGCCGACACTTCCTTGCGCTTTTGCTGAATCTGTCGCTGGAGGTCGATGGTTTCCTGAATCCGCTGGCGCAGGGCTTCCATTTGTCCCCAAAGCTGATTTCCCTGGCGCAGCAGCGTGGCTTCGTGTTCTTCGGCAGGCTGGGCCAGATCCATACGCCCCTTTTCTTTCGCTTTTTCGACGCGGGCGTGCCAGAGTTGCACTTCCTGTGCCGTGTTCAAGATTTCCTGCTGGAGCCGACTTTCCTTGAGCCGCAGGTCACCCAGTAGGCGAATCGCTTCTTCTTCCTGATCCCGCAGGTTGTCCTCGATGGCTTGGAGTTCTAGGTGCGGGTTATCGCGCAGAAACTCGTCCAGCCGGGCTTCTAGAAACGTGCTGAGGTCGTCAAAAAGGCTCATGGAACACTCCTATGGAGCGGATAGGGCAGGGTTGGGCGATCGCACTGTGATTTCGCACCGGGATTTCGCACCGGGATTTCGCACTGTAATCTCGCACCGGGATTTCGCACCGGGATCTCGTGCAGCGACTTTGCACCGGGATTTTGCACCGGGATTTCGCACCGGGATCTCGTGCAGCGATTTTGCAAACAGCAGGCATTCGGCATCAAAACACCGCACCCAAACCCTATCAAGGGATCAGAACTGCTGTCCAGTGTAGATGGATCGCACATCGCCGTTGCGTCGCACCATCACCTCATTGCCCTTCACGGAAACGAGCGTCCAGCCGCTAGCCCCAATCGGTTCACCCACCTGCACACGATGGGTCGTGCCGTTGATTTCAAACAGGGCGGCGGAACGGGCCGGATCGTTGAGTTCCAGGATGCCGACGAGGGTATGGGTCGAGACGGCAGCGATGTTGGGGGCGGCGGCGGGTGTATCCGTGGTGCTGTCGGTCGATGAAGCAGCAGATGGGGCGGCTGGCGCAGTTGTGGGCAGCGGGACGGTAGAAACGGCGGGCGATCGCCCCGGCAGGTTGAACCCTGGCAGACTGGGAAATCCATTGCCGCCACTGTTGCCACCGCTGCTGCCACTATTGTTGCCACCGCTGCGACCGGGAAGCGCCATGTCTGCGGGCGGACGGTAAACCGGGACAATCAACGGGTCGGTGGGGGCTGAGTTGGTCGCGGCTGGATTGCCCGCCACCGCCACGCTCGGCAAGTTGCCCTCTGCGCCAGCGGTTTCCGCTTGACGACGGGCAGACCGTTGTTCCAATACCTTGAGCGATCGCTGAATGTAGTCCAAAAATTCGCGGTTTTCGGGCGAGGCTGGCTGGGTGGCAACCTCAGATGAGCCAGCCGTGTCGGGAGCATTCGCCTGCTGCCAGCGCCCCTGCATTCCGTACCACAGCGCCACGGCCGCCGCCAGAGATCCGCAGACCAACAGCGCCAGCAGCCCATCCAGCGATTTGTGCTTTACGCCAGTGGGTCTTGGCATGAGCGCTGCGGCGACCAACTCATCTTCTGGGCTGCTATCCACGGCCACCTGCCCAGAACTCTGCCCAGAACTCTGATCAAACTGAGGAATCAGCGCGGGTTCTGGGTTTAGCTCTGGCACAAAGGTTGGATCGCGGGTCACACCAGCATCGGGCGCGTTGGTTGAGCCGTCTTGCCGCTGTGCCTGGGAGACAGTGGCCAGCACAGGCGGAATCGTGACATCCGTGACGCTGACCGGGGTGGGGGTGCGGCTGGCGGCTAGTTCTTCCGGTAGTTCCGTCGAAACGGGTCTGCCCTGCTCTAGCGCTTCGTTCAAGTCGCTAAACAGGTCGTCCATCAGTTGGTCGGCATATTGCTCGATGGAAAAGCGGTCGGCCTCCGTTGCGACGCTCGACGTGCCAGAAACACGAGTCGTGGCGATCGCCCTCGATTCTCGATCGGCAAGCTCTTGAGGACTCAGGGGTTCGAGCGCAGGGGGCTGGGTAGACGTGGGTTGAGACATGGCGAAATCAAAATGACGACGGATGACGACTGGCGTGAAGATAACTGGTGTAAAGACGGCTGGCGTAAAGATGGCTGGCGTAAAGACGATTGGAGCAATTCGATTGATGAAACCTGGTTGCTCAAGCTTGAGCAATCACTCAAGCAACAGCACAGCAAGCCCCGCTGTGATGGCTATTCATTAACGGCTGCACCATGCCCCTTCAATGACCCTTCAATGACTATTCAATGTAGCAATAACCCATCAAAACGGAACGCTTTTTAGAAGTTTGCCAATCTTAAAGAAGGGCTGGGAAAATTCACGGTCGGCCCATCCTCCGCCTCCAGACATAAAATTAAAAAAATAGGTACTTTTTGTAATCTCCGCTACGCAGCGTTCCATGACCCTCGATTTTTCCGCTCCGCGATCGCCCGAAACCAATGGCTGGCAGCACTGCTTTATTGAAACCAACCGCATTCGTCTGCACTGCGTGACGCAGGGAGAGGGCGAACTAGTGGTCTTGCTGCACGGGTTTCCGGAGTTCTGGTATTCCTGGCGGCACCAGATTCCAGCACTGGCAAAACATTTCAAAGTCGTCGTGCCGGATCTGCGCGGCTACAACGATTCCGACAAGCCCAGCGCGGGCTACGACCTGGATACCCTCAGCGCCGACATCCAGGGCATTATTGAGAACCTGGGCTATCTAAAGGCGCATATCGTTGGGCACGACTGGGGCGGGGCGATCGCCTGGCACTTGGCGCAGACCGTTCCCCAGCGGCTGCATCGGCTGGCAATTCTGAACGCGCCCCATCCGCACCGTCTGATGCAGGAGATGTCGAGCAATTTCGATCAACTGCGGCGGAGTTGGTACATGCTGGCGTTTCAGGTGCCGGGGCTGCCGGAATGGCTAATTCGCCAAAACCTGCGAAACTTTGTGACCACAGCGATGCAGGAATTCTGCGTCCGCAAGGGAGCCTTTAGCCGTCGAGATATGGACATTTATCAGGCCGCGCTAGAGAAACCCGGCGTGCTGACGGCAGCGATCAATTACTATCGACAACTGCTGTCGCCCCGACGGCTGATGCGCGAATGGGGGCGATCGCCCCTGCCCGTTACCGTGCCCACCCTCGTTTTGTGGGGTGAAGACGACCATTTCCTGAACCAGTCCCTTTTGGAAAACCTGGACGCGCTGGTCAAAGCGCCGCTGCGCCTGACTCGCATCGCCGACTGTGGCCACTGGATTCAGCAGGAAGTGCCCCAGACGGTCAACCGCGAACTGCTCAACTTTTTGCGGCAGCCATATCCCGCATAGGCCTGCTACTTGCCGGGATGTAGAAGCTCAGGAAAACCTCAGGAAAACCTCAAGCGAACCCGTCCCAGCCGCAGGCGACCCGAAAACCAATGTCATACAGGCCGCGATCGCCCTCGGCCCGCGACCGAAAAGCAGAGCGACAACTGCGGGGCCCCACGTTCCAGGAGCCGCCCCGCAGTATGCGCCGTTTGGGGTCGCCGCCCGTTTCCCACGCGGTTCCGTCTGTCGGCGCATCGGCGTAGGTGTCATGCCAGTTATCCTGACACCACTCGCGCACATTGCCATGCAGGTCGCAGAGTCCAAAGGCATTGGCATGGGCAAAATAGCCTACGGGCACCGTCTCGCGGCGGTCTTCGCCCTGGGGCCCCTGCCCGTAGCTGCCCCGGTTGCACAGTCGCCCCTGATACTCCCAGTCCACCCCGGAGTAATTTGCCAGGTCGGTGGTGAGGGTTTCGCCGACGTGAAAAGGAGTCTCTGTGCCGCCGCGACAGGCGTATTCCCACTCGGCCTCGCTGGGCAGGCGGTAGGGACGGCCCGTGTGCGCGGTGAGGCGATCGCAAAATTCCACCGCCTCCAGCCACGACACCTGCTCCACCGGATGGTGATCGCCTTTGAAATGGGCGGGATCTGGGTCGAGCGATCGCCCTACCACAGGCAGCGCCGCTACGGCTCGCCACTGGGCCTGCGTCACGGGATATTTGCTCAAGGAAAAAGGCCGCAGCGTAACCAAATGCTGGGGAAACTGCGAAGGATGCCAGCCCTCCTCTTCTCTGGGTGCGCCCATCGTAAACGGGCCTCCCGGCAAAATCACCATCTCCAGCGCTACGCCCGCAGCCAGAGATTCTTTCCAGAGCTTGGCTCGACCCGTGCGGCGATCGCCCACTTCGCCAGTCGGCAATAGGGTCAGCACTTCAAACTCCACCGGCATTAGTTCCGGTGTACTCTGATTGAACATCGATGACTGGGGTTGATTGCTTTACACCCCTCATCATACGGTGCATCGAACCGCTCTCCGGCTCTCCCAGCCGCGCTTTTGCAAACTGGACACTCACTCCGGATTTCCCAGACAATTCCAGCCCCCAAACCGTTGAACCCGCACCAGGATGTATTAAGAAATACATCTTTGTGGGGGGCTGTTTTGCGGAGTGGGCAGTCTGATCCTAAGGATGGCAAGTTGCTCAGCGCCGCAGCGGTTGAGAGGGTGCAGGGCGATCGCCATCCGCCTTTTCCCACTCGTCTCCATCGCATGGTCTTTGTCCTATGCTCACCCTTAGCCACACCCTAGATCGAAGTTTGCGAAACGCTGATGGCACTTATCTGGATCAGCAAGGACTGCAAACCCTGAGTGCCTACGTGCAAACCTATCAGACCCGGCTAGATGCCTATCAGCAATTGCGCGATCGCAGCACGCCAATGATTCACCAGGCGCTCAAGAAGCTGGCGCAGGTGCACCCAGAGCTAATCCAGCAGCATGGACAGCGCTGTTTATACGACATGACCGAAGTCGTTCGCTACATTGCCCTCTCAGTGCTGCGCGATGACGAAACATTTTTCAAAGAGCAGATGATGTCTTGGCTCGACACCATCTTGATGGCCCACAAGCGCCATAGCCACTGCGCCACGGCCTATCGCTATCTCCAGGAGGCGATCGCCGCCAACCTCTCGCCCGCCGCCAACACGCTCATTTCTCCGTACCTGGATAGCGTTGTTCTGGCGCTGCAATCCCACGCCTAGCCTACGTCTAGAGGTCATTCCAGAGGTCGCTATGCAACACACACCCATTTCGATTCATCCCAATTCCTCTCAGACCGAGCGCGAAGCCGCCCTCCAGCAAATCTATCGGCAAGTCCTCGAACGCCAGCCCTACAGCTATGAACGGCGAATCTTGGGACGGTTGGAAAAGGACTTTCTGGCCAACCGGATCGGGGTACGGCGGTTTCTGCGCGAACTGGGACAGTCCGAGGTATATCTCAACGCCTTTTACTTCAACACGTCTAACTACAAATTTATAGAGCGCTGTCTGAAGCATTTCTTGGGGCGGGCGCTGCTCAACCATGAGGAAATGCAGCACTATGGCAATGTTCTGGCGCGACAGGGCGCAGCAGGGCTAATTTCCACGCTGCTCGACTCAGAAGAATATCGCAAGGCGTTTGGTGGGTTCACGGTTCCCCATGCCCGCGCCCAGTCGTGCTACGAATCGCCCAAAGCCTACCTGGAAACCCATGTGCTGAACCGGGAATACGTCGGCCGACGGGGCAACGCTGTGCCAACCCTCATCTGGCACGAGCTAGGGCTAAACTGCGACACAGGCGTATGCCGCCACCCAGAAGCTGACGAAGCCCTGGAGCCGCCGCTACCAGGAATTGCCGACCATTTGCCAGACTCCTTCCTGGCGCTGCTTAGAGGAGACAATCAGGAACTAGACACGGCTACGGTTCGGGAACTGGTCGCTTCTCTCTCGCCGCAGCAGAGAAAAGCCCTCCAGCGGGCAATCCTGAGTTGAGATCTGGCCCTTCCGCCGCTCATTGGAGCAGCTACTACGCAGTGGGGTGTAACGGTGATGCCGCTATATCCCATTTTTTATTGAATTTCTGATCAGACTAAGCAATCCTTTGTCTTTTCCGCGTCTACTTGGGGTCTTCGTCGATCTTCGGAACGATGTCTGGGCGCTCCTTGGCTTCCCAACCCGGCGGCCGCTTCGAGTTATACCAGGCGATCGAGCCGATGGTGACGGCCGCAATAAACCCCACCACGTAGACCACCGTAAACCACACTGGAAAACCGCCACCTGCGGCTACATCCATCAACAGCACCATAACCGACGCTCCAAGTATTTTAGATTCCTAAAATTATCATTCCGTAGAATCGGCCCCTCACACCACTGTTTCTGGACAAGGGCTGATCGGGAACAGCCCTATGAACAGCCGCATCGGGTGTTTTGCTGCAACTTGCTGCGAGGTATGGGTTCCTTCAGGAATTACTCTGTTGCAGGAGGGGGCGCTTCTGCCGGGGCCGGAGCCGGGGCCGCAGGCTCGGAGCGGGGCCGCTCTAGGCGAGGGGGCGGGGCGGGGCGCTCAGGCGGTGGCGGTGGCGGTGGCGGTGGCGGCGGCGCTGGACGGGCTTCCACAGGTTCCGGTTGGGGACGCTCGACCCGCACGGGTTCAGGACGCGGCTCTGCGGGACGCGGCTCTGGTTCGGCAGGGGCAGATGGAGACTGCGGACGAGCGGGCAGCGGCTCCGCGGGAGACGATGGGGCCGACTGCACAGGGTCACTGTTGCGAATCTTGCGAGGCTCGGAACGGGTGTCTGGGGAGGCTTCGCGAGCCGCAGGAGAACTGGGCGATCGCGCAGGTGCTGCCTCCTCGGATCGACTGCGAAAGCGGCTGCTTGAACCAGAAGATTCTCCCTCCGAGTCACCTCCGGTTGCCGGGCCAACGAACATTCTCCGGGGGCGAATTCGCTCCGCCTTGATGGAACCTTTGCGATCGCCGCGCAGGTTGGGCTGGGGGAACGACTCGACCGGCATTCCCTCGGTTGCCTGCGCCATATAGTTGCGCCATACCAGGGCGGCCGTGCTGCTGGCTCCTGCCGTCGGGCGATTATTGTCATTGCCCAGCCATACCCCCGTCACCAGTTGAGGAATATAGCCGATGAACCAGAGGTCGCGCTTGGCATCGGTGGTTCCCGTTTTGCCAGCGACGGGTCGGCCCCGCAGCGCTGCGTTGCCGCCTGTACCGCCATTCACCACGCCCCGCAGCATCCAGGTCATGATATTGGCGCTGTCGGTATCTACGGCCTGCTCTGGCGTGAAGTTTGCCTCGTAAATCACGTTGCCAAAGCGGTCGATAATTCGCGTGATGCCGTGTGGCTCGATGTGCTTTCCTTGAGCAGCGAGAGTGCCGTAGGCGCTGGTGAGTTCCAGCAGGTTGACCTCCAGTGTGCCCAGCGCCAGCGAGTAGGCAGGAATCAGCTTGGACTGAATGCCCATGCGCTTAGAAATTTCCATCACCGGATCAAACCCCGCATCCAGCAGCACCTTGACTGCGATGACGTTGATTGAACGGGCCAGCGCATCCCGCATGGACATGTTGCCAGAGTGCCGCTCGCTGTAGTTTTTGACCTCGTAGCCATCAACGATGAACTTGGAGTCCAGATAGCTCTTGTAGGGGGAGAGTCCGGCAGCGATCGCCGCTGTATAGACAAACGCCTTAAAGGTCGATCCGGGCTGTCGCTGCGCCTGGGTTGCTCGGTTAAACTGACCCGCAACCAGGTCTTTTCCGCCCACCAGCGCTTTGATTTCGCCTGTGCGGGGGTCGATAGATACCAAAGCCGCCTCAGAAAACCGCTCCCATCGTCCATAGCGCTCGACGGCTTTGGCAACCGTTTCCTGAGCAATAGCTTGCCACTTGGGATTCAGCGTCGTCTCGATAGTCAATCCGCCCACTTCCAACACCTCCGGGCTAACGCGCTGAGGCAGTTCTTGCTGGAGGATGTAGGAGGTAAAGTGGGGCGTTTGGCTAATGAGATTACGGGGCTGGCTGGGCGTTAGCTCAATTTCTGCTGCCTTTGCCTCCGCCAGTTCTGCGGCGGTAATGAATCCAGACTCATACATTCGCTCCAGCACAATATCACGGCGGCTGCGGGCCAGATCGGGATTCACCAGCGGCGAGTATTCGCTGGGGGCAGGGGCCAGTCCAGCAATCATGGCCATTTCAGACAGCGAAAGCTCGCCAATCGGCTTGCTGAAATAAATCCAGGCGGCATCGCCCACGCCATACGCGCCCGACCCCAGATAGACCAAGTTCAGGTAGCGCTCCAGGATTTGATCCTTGGTTAGCTCATTTTCCATTTTGTGCGCCATCAGCGCTTCCCGCAGCTTGCGGTCGAGGGTGCGCTCCTGCCCCAGGAAGACGATCCGCGTCACCTGCTGGGTGATGGTGCTGGCCCCTTCGACCACCTCACCGGCTGACAGGTTTGCCAGGGTCGCACGGGCGATCGCCCGATAGTCCACGCCATTGTGTTCATAAAACTTTTTGTCCTCAGCGGCGATGAAGGCGTTAATCATCGTCTCTGGGATCTGGTCGAGCGAGAGCGCCTCTCGCGTCGCGGGCCCAAGCTGTTGCAGCACCGTGCCATCTGCCGCTTTGATGGTCATTGAGCCATCGCGGGTATAGGTCAGTGCGTCTTCTGGGTCGGGTAGCTCGCTCTGGATCTGGCGCACCGTATCGATGGCCGCCATGCCAAAACCGCCTGCACCCGCCAGAGCCGCCATCACCACCCAGGCATACCAGACCTGATAGAACCGACGGGGCGATCGCTGAGGCGGCTCCGGATCAGGGTTGGGTTTTGACCATTCCACGAGTGCCGGGTCGGGCTGGGGTGGAGAAACGGGCACCGCCGCATCCGCAGGAGCCTGAGTGGAGGCTTCTACAGGCAGATCGGCTAGCGTGTCCTGCGTCGAAGTGTCGTCTGCAAACGGGACACCCAAGCCGCTTGAGGCTTGAGCCAGACGGTCGTCCTTGCCGCTGTGTAGCGCATCGCCCTCTGGCTTGACCCAGCCCTGAACTCGATCAAAGAAACCTGTCACGCTAACTCTCCCCACTGAAACCGCACAGACAGAGCGAAGTTGGAAAAGACCGATTTGGACTTATCGAACTGCCCTGGTTGCAATCGTGGCGCTGGGCCAAACCTAGAAGATTTGCAAAACCACAAATCCTGAGATTGTTGCCCCCGCCACCGCTATACCCTAACGCCGTAACCTGCTGCTATGAACTGCTATAACGTTGCGAACTGCTATGACACTGCTATGACATTGTTACCTACATAAGCGCCAATCGTCTGCGATCGCGCCTGAGATAACCCATAAGTCCAGATCTATCGATTAACGATAAAAACCAGCCCACAGAACACAGTTGAGCCTAGAAAGCTGACTATTGCTTTGCCATCAGCAATAGAACAACTTCAATCTATCGAACCAAAGAAATGAATCAAACAAAAGCTTAACCTAAAAATCGGGTTCTATGAACCTTTGTGACAGTTATGCAACGGTGGATTTACAAGAAACTCGCCCCAGTGCTTTCCCATGCGCTTTCCCATGTGCTTTCGCAGCGATCGCCCCAGTCGTTGCCCAGCGATCGCCCTCAATCAGCCGCTATGCCTCTAACCCAGCGCTCTCTAGCACGCCAAATTCTCGCAGCGCAGGCAGAAAATTTTGATGTTCATGGCCAGACTGGCTGAGCTTGATCAGCGCAAATCGCTGGAGCGGATCGAGGCGGCTCCACTGTTCAGTTGTGAGGCACACACCCACGCGCTGCCCCTGCTGCTGCACCGAGTCGGGAATTTGGTGTGCATCGAGCCAGGCGGGCTGCGGATCAAGGGGCAAATCGGCTGGGCGATCGCCCCCTAGGGCCGCTACCAAGTCATACACCCGCTGGCGATAGGCGGCGATGTCTGCCTCGCTTTGGCAGGGCAAGTCGAGCAGCAGTTGGCGATCGCCCCGCGACAGTGCGTGCCAGTGAGTCAGCTTCAGCTTTATCCCACAGGTGTCGAGGTTATAGCGAACACGCATGGGCACGCACCGCAGCGAATCGGCAAAATCCTGCTCAAATTGGAAAACCTGAGTCAACCGTATAGCCCCCTTGTCAGGTCTGTAGCTGCATCAAGCCGCCTTGGGGCCGGCTAAAACTCTTGTAGACGATACATCCAGTCAAAAAACTGCGGATCTTCGTCAAAGCAGATTAGATCAAGATGGCTAGGGTTGTCCAGAAAATCTTGCGCCAGCAAATAGCCTGCAATCGTCCAGGTTTGATACTTCCGCGAGGCCTTGCCCACGTAGCGTCCGGCCTTACCGTCATAATACTCTGGCCACTCGTCTTCGCTGAGGCGGCGTTCGGCAATGGCCATCGCTCGGCGACACAGATCCGTCCGTCCCGTCTTTTGGCAGGCTGCCGCCATCAGCCACAGCAGCATCGGCCAACTGCCGCCATTGTGATACGACCAGGGCACGTTTTTCGGATCGCAGCCCGTCAGAATCTTCCACTCCTGATCCACCACGGCAGGATAGCAAATCTTCATCGGCATTTGCCCTACCAGGTCATCCCAGCGCTGCTCAATCAGGTTCATCACCTGCTGCGATTCTTCGGTGTTGGTTAGCGAGGAGATGACGGCCATCAGGTTGCCCAGGGCAAAAAAGCGGAAGTCTAGCCGGGCCGGGCCCAAGTTGCCTGCTAGGTAGCCGCCTTCATCGGGCATCCAGTCGAATGTCCATTCGGGAATTGAATCGGGATAGATATTGAACTTGTTGACTGCGCCCTCGCCAAATTCTTCGCCGTGATAGCGATAGATTGTGTTCAACCGCCGCGCATCCAGCCAGTAATACTGGCGCATGTGGTAGTTCAAAATGCTGAGGCGCTGGTTGATGATCTGGATGTGGATATCGTTACGCGGGCCGGGAGCCAGCAGTTCCCGGGCCGACATTAGCGCCGCGTAGAACAGGGTTTGAATTTCCAGCGGATGCCCGTCTACACCCATGCGGCGGTCAATCATAAACGCCCCGTCGGGGACGAGCATGGTGGGGTACATGTCAAAGCGATCGGCCATGCAGAGCTTGAGAATCCACAGGATGCCCTGCTGAAACTCCGGCTGGTGGGCCAGATCCAGGTCGCCTGTTGCCTTGACATAGGCCCGCAGCAGAATAATCCACCAGAGGCAGGAATCGACGGGCGTGACGCGACCAATAGCGTGTTCACCGAAATCTGCCACGAGGTATTGTTTGCCTTCGGCGGTGACTACCTTAAAGCTGGCGGGCATCAACCCTCGGCCGGCGTAGAAGTAGTCCATCTGCTTCTCGCCGCTTTGAAGCGCCAGAGTTTCCACCAAAAAGTTGCGGACGATTTCGGGGCGGCCGTGGGTGAGAAACACCAGTGCTGAGGACACAAAATCCCGCACGAAGCACTGATCGTAGTTCAGGGCTTCGACGCTGGGGTCACAAGCTGCTACGGTGCCGACAGGGCGATCGCCGTAATACACAATCGACCGCTCCAGGAGTTGCCAGGCTTCTGTTACAAGATTTGTCGTAGTCTTCATTGCCTAACCTGCAAGTGGCTTAAACAAGGATTTAGAACGGTGAACTCACTAAAACGATGCGGCTAATCAACAGCCAATTAACGAAAAGATGCACAAGATGCACAACTAAGACGACTTCTGCTGAGTGCAAAGGGGAAAGCGCCCTGAAGCCCAGATCTGGGGCTTTATGGGCCCAACGTCAACATATTTGAGCAGATTGAGACGCTTTTTCTATTGCATAGGAACTTGATAACAAAAAGCATCCCCCGACCTGCCTAGCCAAATGCGGTGAGGCAGAGTCAAATGTCTAGGGCGATCGCCCCCAAAGCATTCAGCAATAGCAACCCCACCTAGCCGGCTGAACTTGAGTTTTGCTTATACCTGCCTTAAGCGAACAGGCTAAGAAATCCAAAAGCTCAGCAACAAGCTCAGCAACAGTAGATCGCCAGGGCGCTTGTAAAAAAACAACCCCGTGATCTTGGAGCGCTAATGAAAACAGTCAGATTTCGAGGAGCGACAGGTGAACTAATGCTTGCAGAAACACGTTTCAGAGAACATGTTCACGAAAACATGCTTGCAAATGCATGGCTTCCGAAACACAAACCCAAAGAAACACATCGTTGTCAGAATGTGCTCTTCTAAGGATATGTTTCGCCAACCAACAAGCTAGATTCCGATTTCAGCAATGCCGAGAAGCTCGTAACAAAGGATGAAGTTGTAGCCGCGTAATGGGTCTACAAAAACGTCCATTTGGTTTAGCTTAAGGGCGGCTGCTTCGGTCAGCAACTCTACAGCGTTTAACGTAGCCCTAACACTCAGTAAAGAGCTTTAGACTTTTGGTCTGAGAGCATTACACGGCTTCATGAACACCCAGCCCTTGACGTGCAGAGAGAGCCATGCACAAGAACAAGCCTTGAGAGAACTCTCTAAAGCTTGCTGCCAGAAACTGGGCGATCGCGCAGTGTACCTCCTACAGCCAACCGAACCCATTCTCAGTAGGCGGGTAACCCTGGCGGCTTGCCGCTAAAGGCCCTATCCACCCCTAAACCAACGCTACTGACTTAGCAAACTCGAACACTGCAATCGCTCTTTTATGGCGATCTTAGCGTCAACTTTACAGAGATAGCATAAGTAAGTTTTCTTAGGAGCCGAGAGATGCACCCGAAATCGTGGTTTAGAAGTACGCCAGCGCCAAGACCAACAGGCTGAACCTCAGGCATAGCCCCAGTTCAGACCGCCATTCAGATGCTCACGCAGACTCCGTTGGCCCACAGACCTAGTGAACCACTCCACCCATCCCCCATTTCTCCCCTTTGAGAATCCGATAGACATCGGCCAAACGGCGGATATATCGAACCTGTCATTCCCAAAAAGGCACGCCAGGAACCATTCGGTGAAGCGCATCATAGGGTTTTCCCTGAGAAAGGCCCTACGCAAAATCCCGATATATCTAAAGTAATATTTTAGTAGCCCTTTTGACTAAATGAACTGCTAAGGTCACAAAACCAATACAAAATTGGAATCTTCTATAAAAGCTTTATCCATCTGTCATGGAGTCTAGACTTGCAGCTCAGGCAAACTGCGCTGGTAGATTTCCTAGGTAGTCCGCCCAGTTAAATTCTCCAGCAGAAGTGAGATGGGCCCGTCGTTTGGCGGAGGAATGAGGCTGGAGCGATAGATGGAGGTGTGGACTAGGCGCAACCATCAGGCGATCGGCCCATTCGATGGCAACAATGCCCAACGGCAAATCTTGCCCCTCCCAATATTGGTCTAGATACAGCGCTTCTGTTTCCGCTGGCTCCAGTCGATACAGATCCATGTGATAGAGCGGGATGCGCCCCTCGGCATATTCGTTCACGAGGGTAAACGTGGGGCTGACGATGGGGTCTGAAATGCCCAAGCCCAGCCCAATGCCCTGAACAAGGGTGGTTTTGCCTGCACCAAGGTCGCCCTCCAAAAGCAGAATGCTGCCTGCTGGGAGCGATCGCCCCAAAAATTCTCCCAAGCGCTGGGTGGCGGCAGCATCGGGCAGGTCGAGGGTCAAGGGCAACAGTTGAGCAGACATGGTGAACCGCAGCGGTTATAAATACAGCAAGAAATATTACGGCAAGAAATATTAGGAACTTCAGGATTCGCGAGCGCCTGCAACCCATTATGCGAGGTACAGGTCAACATGGGTTCTCCGCCTTGCGGTGGCTCTAGAACTCAGACTGTTTAGATCAGACTCTTTAGAATAGTAAGAGCGTTCACCCCTTGCCATCGTGACCTACGAACCGCTGCACCACAAATATCGTCCCCAGACCTTTTCGGAACTGGTGGGTCAGGAGGCGATCGCCGCCACGCTGACCAACGCCCTGCGTCAGCAAAAGATCGCCCCGGCGTACCTGTTCACTGGGGCACGCGGCACGGGCAAAACCTCCAGCGCCCGGATTTTGGCAAAATCGCTGAACTGCCTGCAAGCCGAGCAGCCCACCGAAAAGCCCTGCGGTCAGTGTGAGGTCTGCCGCATGGTGGCCCAGGGTACTGCGCTCGACGTGATCGAAATCGATGCCGCCAGCAACACGGGCGTAGACAACATTCGTGAACTGATTGAGCGGGCCCAGTTTGCCCCAGTCCAGTGTCGCTACAAGGTGTACGTTGTCGATGAATGTCATATGCTCAGCAATGCGGCGTTTAATGCTCTGCTGAAGACGCTGGAGGAGCCGCCGCCCCATGTGGTGTTTGTGTTGGCGACAACCGACCCACAGCGGGTGCTGCCGACGATTATTTCGCGCTGCCAGCGGTTTGACTTTCGCCGCATTCCGCTGGAGGCAATGGTGACGCATCTGGGGGCGATCGCCCGCGCCGAGTCTATCCCCATCACGCCGGAGGCGCTGCATCTGGTAGCGCAAATTTCCCAGGGCGGGCTGCGCGATGCGGAGAGTTTGCTCGACCAGCTCAGCCTGCTGGAGGGCGAAATTTCCACGGAAAAAGTGTGGGATTTGGTGGGCGCTGTGCCAGAGCGAGACTTGCTGGATCTGGTGAGGGCGATCGCCGCCGACCAGCCCGCCCCCGTCCTCGACAGCGCCCGCCGCCTGATGGATCGCGGACGGGAACCGCTCGTTGTGCTGCAAAACCTGACCAGCTTCTACCGCGACCTGCTGATTGCCAAAACCGCGCCTAGCCGCAGCGACTTGGTTGCCATCACGCCCAACACTTGGGCAGAAATGTGCGAGTTTGTCGCATCGCTGCCCATCGAGATGCTGCAACAGGGGCAGCAGCGCTTGCAGGAAAACGAGCCGCGCCTACGCCAAAACAGCCAGCCGCGCCTGTGGCTTGAAGTCGCGCTGATGGGACTACTGCCGTCGGCGGTGTCGCTGCCGTCGGCGGGAAGCGCAGTGCCCAAGGTCATTGCCGCGCCTGCCCCCGCGCCTGCCCCCGCGCCGACTCCTCCCACACCCACCCCTGTGCCTCCGGCGATCGCACCCACCCCAGCCCCGGCAGCCGTTTCGCCCGCGGCCGCTGCTCCGCCGCCTGCACCCGCGCCCGCCCAACCCTCACCAGCAGACCTCCCGGCTCCACTCCCCCAATCCTCCAATCCTCCGGCTCCTCCGCCCGCCGACCTGACTCAAATCTGGCAAGACGTTCTCAGCCTGATGCACCCCCCCTCGACTGCGATCCTGCTGCGGCAGCAGTGTCGTCTGCTGGGGTTTGACGGGCAGACGGCGCGAATTGGTGTGAATTCCCAGCCTTTGTTCAACATGGCCAAGAGCAAATTGCCCAATATAGAAGCAGCCTTTGCCAAGCTCCAGAACGAAGCTATCCGCGTGACGCTGGAGGTGGCCACAGGCGGTGAGACTATGGCAGCGTCCAATTCTGCTGGTGTGCCCGCCAGTGGGTCTGCTAGTGCGCCTGCTAGTGTGCCACCCGTGCCAGCCGCGCCACCGCAATCGCCAACTGCCCCGACTGCTCCAACTGCTCCAACTGCTCCACTTGCTCCGTCGCCCGCTGCTGCCGAACCCGATCGTGCCACGCCGGCGATCGCCCCATCCCACCCCTTTCCCGAAGTCTCACCCCTGCCGCCACCCATTCCAGCTTGGGAAGCCGAGGACGAGGTGCTGCGGGCGGCCAAGAGCCTGGCACAGATGTTTAATGGGCAATTGGTCAATCTAGATGGAGAGTTGCCCAACGCGAACACCGATTCTGGAGACGCAGAGGCCGCAGACGAGGAGGATGATGTGCCGTTTTAGCGGGTTTTGGGGCGGGCGATCGCCTGTTTCTTTGGCAACTGATCGACTCTGGTAGCCTTAGGTCAGCGGCAGAGAAAAATGGTGCGCGGCGATCGCCATTCGTTGGCGCAGATAAAACCGATGGGCTGCAAACCGCTGTACCCCCGAATCTAGCTCCATCGATCGGCAGCCGTGGGCGCGGGCATAGTCTACCAACCAGCCAAACAGCGCCTCACCATAGCCTTTGGAGCGGGCCGACTCGGTGGTGATCAGGTCATCCACATAGAGAAACGGCCCGGCAGACAGCGATTCCGTCAGGCGGAATCCGGCAACGGCTTTTACAGCATCCTCTTCGCTCAGATAGCCGATCCGAAAGCCGTGCCGGGCCTGTCGCTGCACCTGCGCTACAAATTCAGCTTCCACTAGATGCGGCCGCAGTTCTAGCAGCACGGGAAAGCAGCGCAATAGGTCAGACTCAGAGGTGGCGATCGCAATATTGGGCATTGGTCGGGCATTATTGGGTATGGTATCGAGACGAGTGTGAGCCTCTGAATCAGCCTGGTAAACCTTGCTCCACAAGGGTTTCAGGCTTATGAGAAAATGCTCAGGATTTCCTCATTCTAGGGCTGGAGCGGCATGTCAGCATGAAGGTCCCCTCTGCCATAAGCCGCAGCCATGACCACCACCCTAACCGTGGGCGATCGCTTTCCCGACGTAACCCTGCCCAACCAAGACGGCGAACCGATTACCCTCTCTAGCCTGACGCAGCCAGCGCTGGTCGATCACTACCTGGGCTTTGCGGACGGCTATCCGCTGATTTTGGTGTTCTATCGGGGGTTCTTTTGCCCGCGCGATCGCCAGCAGCTTCCGCAACTGGTACAGTTTCAAAGCGAACTGGCGGTGAACTATTGCAAGCTGGCCACAGTGTCGGTTGATCCACCCATTGTGCAGGCAGCGTTTCGGGCGGGGCTGGGGGCACAGTGGCCGTTTCTCTGCGACGAAGGGCGATCGCTCTTGCGGCAAATCAATATTCTGGACGAAACCGAAGGCGAATATGCCTATCGCCCCCAGCCCTATACCTTCGTGCTGCGTCCCGACCTGACGATTTACAGCCTTTACAATGGCTGGTTTTTTGTGGGACGGCCCACACTAGAGGAACTACGGCAAGATCTCCGCGCCATCATACAGACCCGCGTGGACTATCGCTACGAAGCCTATGATACGCCGGAGGTAAGGCAGATTCGCATTCCGCAGCAGACCTGGGCAACCGGAGCACCGCCGCTGGGCGAAAGCGGGCTGCCCGTGTTACGCGGCGTGGTGCGCTGGTTTGACCTGCGATCAGGCAACGGCATGATCACCAGAGACGACGGGGGAGAGGACGTATTTTTTAACTTCACAGCTATTCCTGGCGCAGGGTATCGCACCCTGGCAGTAGGAACAGCGGTGCAGTTTGAGCTAATCAAAGGTCGCTTTGGCGATACGGCTCGCAATGTGCAAAAAGAGAGTCCTTCTGCATAATTTCTCTCGCTCAACGTAGTGGATTAGAGGGGTTGAAATGAACGCCCAGCAGGTTGCCCAAACCATTCAATTAATCATTGCCCCCGTGGTTTTAGTCACGGCCTGTGCGCTGATTCAAAATGCGGTGTTGATGCGCTATTCCGCGATTGGTCAATCGATGCGATCGCTCGCCTTAGAGCGCCTCAATTTGCTGCGTTCCAAAGAGGACTATTTCTATGCGGAGCGACTCCAGGAAATCGATCGCCAAATTCCCCTGCTCACGCAGCACCATCGTCTTTTACAAAAAACGGTGATTGTTATTTACAGTGCTGTTTTAATATTTTTAATCAGCATGTTGGCGATCGCCCTAGCGGTTGCGTCTAATGCAGCGGCGATCGCCACGTTGACGCTGGGACTATTCCTTTTGGGAACCGGAACCTTGGTCTTAGGCGTATTTTTAATTATTCGAGAAGTCCGCCTATCTCATCGAGCCGTCTGCTATGAAGTCGGGCGCATTTCCTCACTCGAAAAAACAGCCCAAACTTGAGAACCATATCGATTTTAGATTTTGGATTGCTTTAGATTTTGGATTGCTAGTGAGCCATTTCAGAACCATCAGGCTCGATGCAACTGCCTGGATCACGAAGTAAAAAAACCGGAATAAGGCTTACCTCATTCCGGTTTCTGTTTCTAAAACGGTTGCCGATCCAACCTCTGATCCTCAGCGCCTATTGGCCATTGCGGCGTTAGCGCTTCGCCAGTTTTTTCACCATCTTTCGCAGGCGGATAGACTCTGGCGTGACCTCCAGCAGCTCGTCCGGGCCGATGTATTCCAGCGCCCGCTCCAGGCTCATTTCCACCGGGGCCTGAAGCTGTACCAGTTCGTCGCCGCCCGATGCTCGGTGGTTGGTCAACTGTTTGGTCTTGCAAACGTTTAGCTCCAGGTCTTGGGGGCGGTTGTGCTCGCCAATGATCATCCCTTTGTAAACCTTTGTCCCTGGCGTGATGAAGAACACGCCCCGGTCTTCGGCGTTTTTCATGGCATAGAAAGTGGCCACGCCCTCTTCAAAGGAAATCAGCACGCCGTTGCGACGGGTTTCCACCTCACCCGACAGTGGGCGATAGTCCAAAAAGCTGTGGCTCATGATGCCTTCGCCGCGAGTCAGGCGCATGAATTCGCCCCGGAAGCCGATCAGCCCGCGTGCAGGAATCACAAACTCCAGTTGGGTGCGACCATTGCCGCCGACGCGCATATCCTGCATCTCGCCGCGCCGCTGCCCCAGACGCTCAATACAGCCGCCGACGCTCTCTTCCGGCACATCCAGCACCAGTAGTTCAAACGGCTCGCAGGGTTGCCCGTTTACTTCTCGATAGATGACCTGCGGCTGCGACACCTGAAACTCGTACCCTTCGCGGCGCATCGTTTCGATCAAAATGCCCAAGTGCATTTCACCCCGACCCGACACGGCAAACTTGTCGGGCGAGTCGGTTTCTTCGACGCGCAGGGCGACGTTGGTTTCTAGCTCGCGCATGAGGCGATCGCGCACCTGGCGAGACGTGACCAGCTTGCCTTCCTTGCCCGCAAAGGGAGAATCGTTGACCCAGAAGGTCATTTGCAGCGTCGGTTCATCGACTTTGATCAGCGGCAGCGCCTGGGGATTTTCGGGGTCGGTGATGGTTTCGCCAATGTTGGCATCGGCAAAGCCCGCCACTGCAACAATATTGCCTGCCGTGGCGCTTTCTAGCTCTACCCGCTTCAGACCCTCAAAGCCCAGCAGCTTGCTGATTTTCGCCTTGACCACCGCCCCCGTTTCCGTCACGAGCGCAGCCTGCTGCCCCGCCTGAATCGTGCCGTTGTGGATGCGGCCGATAACGATGCGACCGAGATATTCCGAATAGTCGAGCGTCGTTACCTGAAGCTGGAGCGGCTTGGCCGGGTCGCCAACAGGCGCGGGCACATGCTCCAAAATTGCCTCAAACAAGGGCTGCATGTCAGTGCTATCGTCGTCCAGGTCTTTCTTCGCAAAGCCGCTCAGTCCCGACGCAAACAGATAGGGAAACTCGCACTGGTCGTCGTCTGCGCCCAGTTCCAGGAAGAGATCCAGCACTTTGTCAATCGCCCCGAAGGGATCAGCCTGGGGACGGTCGATTTTGTTCACCACAACCACCGGACGTAGCCCCTTTTCCAGCGCTTTTTTCAGCACAAAGCGGGTCTGGGGCATCGGGCCTTCGTTCGCGTCCACAATCAGCACGCAGCCATCGACCATGCCCAGCACTCGCTCCACTTCGCCCCCAAAGTCGGCGTGGCCAGGCGTGTCCACGATGTTGATCAGTGTGTCTTTGTAGCGAACGGCAGTGTTTTTCGCCAGGATGGTGATGCCGCGCTCACGCTCCAGGGCGTTGGAGTCCATCACGCAGTCGGGGACTTCTTCGCCTTCTCGAAAGGTGCCGGACTGTTTCAGCAGCGCGTCTACCAGCGTGGTCTTGCCGTGGTCAACGTGGGCAATGATGGCAACATTGCGAATCGGCAGTGTCATAAGGAGAAGTCCCGGTTGAAAGTGAATAATGCGTGAATGGGGTGGGCTGAAACCTGGCAGTGCCAGCACTCTCTGGGTGGTTTAGCAAAGAGCAGCGGGCGGGATTGAGGAATCTTTATATGGGGAACTATCGGCACAAAAGCTTAGTGAACGCCGCTGGAAAAGCTCTGGACTCGGTGCCAGGGGCGATCGCCTCTAACCTCTAGCCTCTTAGCTCTAACCTCTTGGCTCCTACCTCTTAAGAAATTCTTTCTTGCCGAAGCGCCAGATTCCATGTAAAGAAGCCGTAACGATTCTAGCTTATTCGTTACCCAATCTGCTTGCCCCGCTGTGCTGAGATTGCCCAATCTCACCCAGAGCACAACCAGTCCCCAAAAGCGACTCGCAAAATATCCCCAATACACCAGATATTCACCTTTTTCGTAGGCCGCAGCCCAACGGCATTCCAGGTCGAAGCGCCGGATTTCAAAGTTTTTTGAACTTGCTTAGCCAGGGCCTTCCGAATCTCGGATAGAGCCATTAAAATCCCATGCTTAAGATGTTGTTACGGGGGAGGCAAACAGTTACATCCCATACCAACTAGGCGATCGCGCTTTTTACTGAAGCCGCTCGTGGGGTTGTCTCTGATACTTTTTTCTTCTTTTTTAGCGATTTACGTTTAGTGATTTACGGTTTGCACTCACTTTTTCGACAAACGCGCCTATCAATACGCCTAACCGATCAGCACTGAGATTACACAAGCGGTGAGATGTAGCTATGAACTACTCATTTGAACTGGTGGGCATTTCGCCCATTCTGTCGTTTTTTAACCACCAGCACAGCACCCCCGCCCACCGAGGCGCAGAGTATTTGGGAGCCTATCGCTGCACGCTGGATGCATTTCTGGAATCCGTGGAAACGGTGCCCCGAAAGCGGGGTTGGAACCTGGATGCTGTGGTAGACAGCGTGGTGAACTTTTGGCTGAACAACGGCGAACAGGTGCGCCACTGGCGGCAGCGGCTCGAAGATGCGGGCAGAGAAAACGTCTTGGTGGCTAGGGTTGCCAATGTGCAGGCGATGCAGCAAGAGTTCGAGGCATTGCTAAACCGTCCGCCGCAATAAGTCTGAAATCAGTCTGACCACGAGTTGGGCAGAATCGCTCTGGAAAACCGTCCCTGGAAAACCGTCACAGTGTGCCCTTTCCAGACCTCTGGCTGGGGTGTAGAATCTGGATTTGCCGAAAAGCGCATCGCATTTTGAAACGGCAGCGCAGGGTTGGCACAGCAGGTGGTTCCAGAGGAGTGGGCAACAGGTATGGCGACGTGTGTGGTGACGGGAGCGGCGGGATTCATTGGGTCACATTTGACGGAGGCGCTGCTCAATCGGGGCGATCGCGTCATTGGCATTGACGAGTTTAACGACTACTATGACCCGGCGCTCAAGCGCAAGAACATTGCCACGGCGGAGCAAAACCCCAACTTCCACCTGATCGAAGCCGACATCCAAACGCTGAATTGGACCATGCTGCTTGAAGGCGTGGATGTGGTGTTTCACCAGGCGGCGCAGGCCGGCGTGCGGGCAAGCTGGGGCGAGGGCTTTCGCCTCTATACCGAGCGCAATGTCAACGCCACGCAGATTTTGCTAGAGGCCGCCAAGCAAGCTCCCAGTTTAAAGCGGCTGGTGTTTGCTTCGTCGTCTTCGATCTACGGCAATGCAGAAACCCTACCGACGGCTGAAACGCTCTGTCCACAGCCTGTTTCGCCCTACGGCATTACCAAACTGGCAGGCGAACATCTGTGTCAGCTTTATTACCAAAATTTCAATGTGCCCGTCAGCATTCTGCGCTATTTCACAGTCTATGGGCCGCGCCAACGAAGCGACATGGCGTTTCACAAGTTCTTTAAGGCGGTGCTGGAAGACCGCGAGATTTCAATCTATGGCGACGGGCAGCAGACGCGGGATTTTACCTTTGTCAGCGATGCGATCGCCGCCAATCTCGCTGCTGCCAGCGTAGAGGCTGCCATCGGCGAAACCTTTAACATTGGCGGCGGTAGCCGAGTCGTGCTGACGGACGTGCTAGACACAATCGACCAAATCACCGGAAAACCTCTGCGCCGCAAGCACGTTGGCAACGCCGCCGGAGATGCCCGCCACACCGCCGCCGACGTGTCTAAGGCGAGGCAACTTCTTGGCTACGCCCCCCAGGTTTCTCTAAAAGAAGGGCTGGCGCAGGAGTGGGAGTGGATTCAGGCGCTTTATTGATTACTGAAGCTGGATTATTGGATCTGGATTACTGGGCCAGGACTATTGGGTCAGGGCTGGTGCAGTTGAATGACTTCTCGCGAGTTGCGCCCACGAGAAGCCATCGCCAAACCTCAGAAAACCATATCGAACTGGGCAAGTCCCTACTGCGGGGGAACTTCGTCCAGGTAGGTCAACTGTTCGCGGAGCATCTGAGCCATGTCGCTGTTGCCCTGCTGCTCGTAAAGGGCGATCGCCCGCTGATAGTCTGCCCGCGTACCGTTCAGGTTGCCCTGGACATAATGCACATCGCCACGGTCGAGGTAAGCTTCAGGACGACTCGAATCCAGACGAATCGCTTCGTTAAACGCGGTCAGCGCTGCGTTCATGTCCCCTGTCCGATACACCTCGGTAGCGCGAGAATACGCCTGGTCGTATGGCGTTGCGGGGCGCACCGTCACTAGGTAGTTGCCGCCCTGTCCCGAAAAGGAACGAGCCAGCACCTTGTACGTGCCGTTAGAAGGCAGCGTAATCACAATGGTTGAATTCAGGCTGCGGGCGTAGTCGTCATTGCTGGCGATTTCTTGCCCTGAGGGCGACTGCAACACCAAAAACGTGTCAAAGTCGGTGCTGGTCATAGAGATCGTCACCGTATCGCCGGCCTTGCCCGCAAAGGTGTATTCATTCTGCATTGGGGCCAGGCTGCCCCGCTCCTCAAATAGCACCTGTGCAGCGGCCGGGCGAGTCGTCGCCACCCAAGACCCACCGCCCAAAACCAACACCGTCGCCAATACCACACTCGCCTTTTCAAATCGTTTCAGCATGGTTCTCACAATATCCTCGACTGGGTTACTTGACTGCTCGATCATCTACAAGCCACGTACAAGGCATATACAAGACACATACAAGACACGGATGGCAAAGGCATGGCCCTGATTCCTGAAACGCCGTGTCTCTTAACTGACCTTGTTAATGATCTTGCAAATTTGCCAATAGGCTTTGCACATGGACTCTCATAGACTTCAGTCCTGGCGGTGGAGTTTCCTGACAAATCTTGGCAGAAAGGGTTAAAAAAGCAACACGCAGGACGAGCAGAGCAGGAACCTATACTCGCGCCAGCGTTACCACCTCAGACTGATCTTGATATTTCCCTTGTCGCGTCTCATAACTCACAGCACAGGGTTCCCCTTCCAAAAAGAGAAGCTGCACTACGCCTTCATTGGCATAGATGCGGCAGTCAGCGCTGGAGGAATTGGAAAATTCTAGGGTCAAGTGTCCGCGCCAGGAGGCTTCGGCGGGCGTGATGTTGGCGATGATGCCGCAGCGGGCGTAGGTGCTTTTGCCCATGCAGATGACAGTGATGTAGTCGGGCACTTCCAGCCGCTCTAGCGCCACGCCCAGCCCATAGCTGTGGGCCGGCAGCACGAAATATTGGCCAGACTCGTCTTCGTGTAGCTCGGTACTTTCCAGATTGGCGGGGTTGAAATGCTTGGGATCGACCACCGTGCCCGGTACATGACGGAAAATACGAAACTCGACGGGCGAGAGCCGCACGTCGTAGCCGAAGCTGCTGAGTCCGTAAGAGATGACCGGAAATCCATCGAGCGATCGCACGAGTTTTGGCTCGAAGGGTTTAATCATCCCGGCGGCTGCCTGTTCTTTGATCCAGGTGTCATTCTTAATCATTGCCACTTGCCCAGTCCTTTTGGAGGATAACTCCTGATAAAACAACCCGTAGCGTAAGTAAATCAAGATCATCCCATATCTAGCGTCGTGTCTGCCCTCGCTTCAGGATAATTTTGGGAGTTTTTGGGAACCATTGAGACGACTCGAATCTTCTTCACCCAGTCAAGGCGCTTGTTAGGATAATGGCATGACGACTAATCCAGATCATCCAGACAAATCCGAAAACAGCAGCAATTTTGAGCAGCAGGTCTTGACCCGGCTAGAGCAGCTTTCGACCGGGGTAATTGGGATGTCAACCCAGTTCAACTCACTGACCGATCGGGTGGATACGCTCTCGACGCAGGTGGATACGCTGTCTACACAGGTCGATACCCTCTCAACGCGAGTGGATACGCTCTCGACGCGGGTGGATACCCTCTCAACGCGAGTCGATACGTTCTCGACGGATGTTGAACAGTTATCCAAGGGCTTTACAAAACTGGATAACGAGCAAGAGCGCTTTAACGATCGCTTTAATGACTATCAGCGGGCGACCCAGTGGGTCGTGCAGCTTGCCTTTACGCTGATCGCCTCAGCCACGCTGACGGTGATTGTCACGTCGGTGCTGAGGCGATAGGGTTTGGTTATTTACGATTCAGCGCGTTTGATTCAGCGCGTTTGGTGCTGGGCTGCGCTTTGTTGCGAGCACAGGGGTTTAGTCACCACCGACGCTCAGATTGCTGCCCGCAGTTTCCGCACCCGCCAGGTTAATGCCTCGCAGCGTTGCACCCGTCGTTTGGGCGTGAAAGACCGTCGCATTGGTCAGGTTGGCATTGGTCAGGTTGGCCTCGATAAAGCTGGCGTTGGTGGCATAGGCATCCGTCAGGTTTGCCGAGGTCAGGTTTGCGCCTTCCAGGTCTGCCCCTTCCAAATTGGCACTTTGCAGGTTTGCGCCCTGCAAGTTGGCTCCGCGCAGGTCGGCTCCAATGAGGTGGGCCCCTTGCAAATCAGCCCCCTGTAGGTCGCAGCGGGCACAGGCTCCGGTAGACAGCAATTGCCAGACGTGATCCGGGTTTTCGGCCTGTGCAGGGGTTGCGAGGAAGAATGGCGTGGAGACGAGGGCGATCGCCAGCCATCGATTGCGCTTGTTGCGGGTCATAAGTGACCTCCCAAGACGATAGACAATACGTAAAAGTCGAGTCCATACACCCCTACTTCTACGATGTCACTGGCAACCGAAACTGCCCTCATGCGGGTGGATGATGCGATCAGGGGGTTTGCTCTTTCGATGGGTAGAACCGACCTGGCTGCACAAAAACGGCGATCGCAGCAAGGCAGTCCCACGCAATCCTGAAGTGTTTGCTAACTCCACACCGAATCCAACCAGCTCAGCAGCGGCCGCAGGTTAATCGAGCCATCTTCGGCAACTAGCTCCGGCAGTTGCAGCACGTTGAACTGCACCAGCGCCAAAATCACCACGGTATAGACTGTGGAAGTTGCCAGGCTGGTCAGCAGTTCCCGTTTGAGATGTCGCGGCTGGGGCTGATTTTGCACCACATCCACCACGCCCCACTGCATCATCAAAATGCCCAGCACGTTAGAGAGCCAGTATCCAGCGATGGTGCAGGGGATTAGCGTCTCTGGCGCAAAGCGGCTGACCACATACCCAAACCCATAGGCCACGGGCAGGTTAAACACCAAATCGTTCCACCAGGAGAGCGGCGACAGCATATAGCCAATCCCAAACACCAGCCCGCCGCGCAGCTTTTTGAGCCAGCGCCGAAGCGGAAATCCTGGCGATGGTGAGGGGGGGATATCTGAGCCTGAGGAAGGAGAAGCTATTGCAGCTTGGGGGGCAGGAGGTTGCGTCATGGGCTTTGGGAAAGCAGTGGAAGAACTGTGGAAAACCGACTGATGTCAAGTGATGTCCAAGTTACGTTAAATTGCGCCCGATTGGGTCTATCACATTGGTCTATTACTGATGAGCGATATGCTTGAGTTCCTTTAATCCAAAGCTCCATTTGCAGCGCCCTAGGGCCAGTCTGTCTCGCAGTAGGCTTGCAAAACGGGAACGCAATTGGCGATCGCCCCCAGGTGAGCAATCTCGTAGCCGTGCGTGTTTTGGGTAGGAAAGCTGAGGCAGGCGGCACGGGCAGCATGACCCATTTTCATGGCGATCGAGGCATCGCTGCCAAATCCGCTGATGGCAGCAAGCTGGAGCGGAATGCCCGTTTGCTCTGCGGCCTGGCGCAATTCCTGGTTCAACCCTTCGTCGTAGAGGCCGTAGCCGTCTTGCGACAACAGCACCGGCGCTTCACTATCGACGATTGGGTATTCCGCAGACAAGGGGCAAATCTCCAGGGCGATCAGCGCGGCGAGCGAGCGATTCCGGCTGAAATAGAGCGCCCCGACCGCGCCCACTTCTTCTTTGGCAGAGGCGACCAAGTAGGTGTCTAGGGCGGGTTCCTTCAGCACCCTGGCCAGCTCTAGCAAAATGGCGACCGAGGCTTTGTTATCCAGCGTATAGCTGGCGATATAGTCGCCCAGCCGAAACGGGCGCTTGCGGTGCTTGCCCACCACCATGCGCGTACCCGGACGAATACCCGCCGCCTCCAAATCCTGCAAACTGCACTTGGTTTCGACCCAGGCATCTTCCCAGCGCACAGGCTGATCTTCTTGCTGAGCCTTTTGGGGCGACTCGTGCGAGACGTGGCGCGACCCAAAGCTGAGGATACCGCTCAGCGTCGTGCGATCGCCCAGCAAGTCCACCACGCCCTCGCCATAGACCCAGGGAAACGCGCCGCCCAGCTTTCGCACCTGCACCCGCCCCGCCTCGCCGATTGATTTCACGATGCCGCCAATTTCGTCCTTGTGGCTAGTAATCGCAATCCCAGAACGCGCTGCATCGTTCGGTCGTTTTTCAGAGTTGCGTCCTGGAATCTTGGCGATCGCATTGCCCGCCTCGTCCAGCCACGCCTCCAGCCCCAGCGCCCGAAACCGCTCCAGCAAATACGCATCCACCTCGCCCTCTACCCCACTCGGCGAGTGGCACATGACGAGATCCGAAATTTGTTGGAACAGGTCGTCGTAGGGCATGGTTTGGGAGCAATCGGTGTGCGAAGGGGGAGAGGGAAGAGGGAAGAACGAAAACAGAAGAACGAAGAGAGAAGAAGTTTCGTTTTTCGTTTTTCGTTTTTCGTTTTTCGTTTTTCGTTTTTCGTTCTTCGTTTTTCGTTCTTCGTTTTTCGTTCTTCGTTTTTCGTT
>NZ_JACYLP010000001.1:0-9288 GCF_015272455.1 Thermoleptolyngbya sp. C42_A2020_037 | reverse complement strand
TTCATCGTCCTCAGCCGCATTCCAGCCTCTTAGTTTTGTCAGTCAAGCAGCTCCTCCAACACTTGTTTGACCTCCTCCCGGCTTAATGTTGACTGCTCTTCCTTTTTCATTCGCTCAACTTCTTCAATAATTTGCTGAAGTTGAGCGTTTGTGATTCTAGAAGTCATAACACCTCCAAAAGGCTAATCAATTGGGGTATATCGGATAACAAGCGTGAACACATGAACACTTAAAAGAAGGCAACCTTCATAAACGATTCAGATTGCTGAGGAGTGATTGACATAATCTCTATGGGTAACCTGAAACTAGCCAAACATCTAACACCCTTGTGCTATTCCCTAGGTCAGTCTTTGGGCTACAACTTCTTAACAACTCCTTAGAAGATGCATTTTTCCCTTTAACGCAGGTGGCTAGATCAACTGTCTAGGTTTAAGTACTAGACGCTAATCTTTAGACTACATGTAGACTACATACCCGTAAGCGTATACATTTTGACTTCACATGGAGCAGTTTGCCCCTAGCTATGCTTTTCCTCAAAGGTCGGTTCCAGTCTTTTTTCCAACCCTCACTCCATAAACTTCCCGCATTTGCCCCTCAACTCGCACCCGCCTGGAAGATTGCTTTTGGGTCAATCGAACTCCTGCCAGAAAAACCAGCCTGGCAAGATGGCAGTGTTGCCTTTTTCGCTTCACCCCTGTCTGCTCCATCCTCCCCAAACCTGATTCCGGTCTTCAGCCCCTCAAGGCGCTGGGTTGTCATTGGGACTGTTTGGTTGTGTCAGCCAGCCCCTTTGGCCGAACAGCTTGGGCTAACCAGGAAGCCAGAGAGTGACTTACATCTGGTTGCCCAACTCTGGGAGCACCTCGGCGCAGAAGATGCCTTGGCTCCGTGGCAGCAACTTATAGGAACGTTTGCCCTTGCGGTCTACGATCGCGAACGCCAAACGCTGACCCTTGGCCGCGACCCCGCTGGTGTGCAGACCCTCTATTACACAACCGATGGAGCCATTCGCTGGATTGCCCCTCGCATGCAATCGCTCCTGCCTTATCACAACCGAGAGATAGACGAGATTGCCCTGCGGGACTACCTCTGCTGTGCCTTCGTTCCTGGCGATCGCACCCTTTGGAAAGGGGTACGAAAGCTGTCTCCTGGAGCAACGCTGCGACTACCAAACGACCAAATCCAGCCCTACTGGACATTGCAGGAGCAGATTGTGGGAGCAACAGAGTCTATTGAATGGCACAGTCAGAGATTGCGACACCTGTTAGAAGAAACGGTGAAAGATGCCCTGCCTAAACATGAACCCGTCGGCTGCTTTTTATCAGGGGGGATTGACTCAAGCTGCGTGACAGCGCTAGCTAGTCAACTTCACTATGCGCCAGTGCATACGTTTTCGATTCACTTTGGTGAGCAATATCCTAATGAACTGGAATTCTCGTCACTAGTTGCCCAGCATTGCCAAACCCATCACCACATCCTTCAAATTTCTTTGTCTGACCTATGGGCATTCTTGCCTGAAGCCATGGCGCACTTGGATAATCCCATTGGCGATCCGCTCACTGTTCCAAATCTTCTGCTAGGTCGGCTGGCAAAGCAGTTCGTGAACGTGGTTTTGAATGGTGAAGGGGGTGATCCATGCTTCGGCGGCCCAAAAAATCAGCCCATGCTGATCCAGAGTCTTTACGGCAGGTTTAACCAACAAGACGCGGTTCAAGCCTACCTCATCAGCTTCCAAAAGTGCGCCGTTGAGTTGCCGCAATTGCTCAAGCCAGAAATATGGCAAGCAGTGCGGTCAGAACCCTACTACTTTGAGGGCTGGCTTAATTCAGACCTGCATTATCTGAACCGTCTGATGGCGATTAACATTCGCTTCAAGGGGGCAGATCACATTCTGACAAAGGTCAGTAACCTGACGCGAGCAGTCGGTTTAGAAGGGCGATCGCCCTTGTTTGATCCGCGAATGGTTGATCTGAGTATGCAAATTCCACCAGAACACAAGCTCTCTGGCATTCAGGAAAAAGCTGTCCTCAAGCAAGCAGTTGCAGATTTATTACCCGATGTCATTGTAAACCGCCCCAAAAGCGGCATGATGGTGCCGGTGCAGATTGGGTTTCAAAAACACTGGCAGCGGGAAGCGCGGGCTTTGCTATTAAATCGGAAAGCAGCCATTTCTCCTTATCTTAATCACGCTCTGATTCAAGATTGGCTTACCTACCAGGGTGATACTTGGCGACGCTATGGCGTGAAACTCTGGTTGCTGGCAAGTTTGGAGAGTTGGCTCCAGGTACATCAACTCTAGCAGAGCTTCAGGCCCTGCTAGAGAAATTTGCCGTTTCTGACGTTGACGCTCTGGATCGCCAATCTCTATTTTCCTTGCTCCGGCAACATGCACTTGTCGCTGTCGCAGCCAGCGGGCCCCGCTTCGATTAGCTCGCCAGAGTCGTATCTGGCCAGCGCGGCGTAAAAGTCAGCCGTGCGCTGTCGCTCCTGCACCTCACGCTGGAGCTTCAGATACGTAGCCCGATCGATCTTCTCGAAAGGCAGCCGGGGGAAGGGCGCGTTGAACCGGGCCAGTAGGGCAGCGCTGATGTAGCCCTGATCCTGGGCGATCGCCCCATAAATTGCCTGGGCCAGCGGCTCGATCTCGTCTTCGTTTAGCTCGATGGTGGCGCTGGTGTTGTGCGCGGTGTAGTGCTGCTGCACCTGCATATAGAAATCGAACTGAGCCAGGGCGCTGAATTTCTCAATTTCGATTTCGTCGGCTCCGGGTAGGTTTGCCCAGGGAACCTCCACGGGAATTTCCACCAGCCACTCGGTGCAGCGCGGGTCAAACGGGTCGTTCAGCAGGTTGCCGTCGTCGTCTTTGTCGGATTGCGACGGCACAATGCTGTAGCCATAATCCAGGCAGGCCAACGCTACGGGATCATTCTTGCGGAAGGTGATGCGACGGATGAAGCGCTGGGCCTTGGGCGGGTGCCAGCCGGGAGACGCACCCGTCAGCAGGGATTTTGTGCCCGCAGGCTGGACGGTGGTGCAGCGGTTGGGGCGGCGGAGTTGATGGCGATCGCAATAGTCCCACACCACGCGATGCACCACCTCTTTCCAGTAGCTCAGGTATTGCTGCTCCTTCTCCTTAAACTCTAGCCCTTTCACCGTGTCGGGGCGGCCCTGCGCCCACCAGCGCAGCCATTCCACGCCAAACGCCTGCACAAAAAAGTCAAATAACCCAGTGAAGGACACGCCCACGATTGGGTCTTCTTCTCGCGACTGCTGATAGCGCGGCTCGGTAAAGCGGTGGTTGAGCAGCGCTGCAACGGAGAGCGCTCCGGCAGTGAAGGCATCTTCTTGCTGTTTGAAATCAAACGGATCGAGCTGATTCAGGTGAACTTCCGCCAGGTTGCAGTGGAAGTTTTCGCCAATGATTTCTCCACAGTTGTGGGCAACCAACCCGTTAGCATCGAAGCAGGCCGGGCCGGGCACGGTGCAGTCATACACTGCTTCTGTCCCGTCTGCTTGCAGCGCAGCGACCGTCACCGCAAACCGCTCACGGTTAAGTTGACGCTTGTAGCCCTTGAGCGCCTCCTCCAGCTTTTGGGCTTTTCGGGGTTCCTGAAACCCGACTAACTTCTGGAACTGGTGTAAGTTGTCTTTGGCAATGACCAATTCGTGCTGGGCTTTGCAGGCGTAGGGCGCAGGTTGGCGATCGCGATCGGGCAGCAGACGATAGCCAGCAGAACGGCGATTTTCGTACAGAGTCGCAATGATGCCGAGTCGAGCCAGCATCCGCTGCACTGCTTTCAGGGTGTTCAGATTGCTCTGCGCCAGCCGCACACTGACTCCTTTAATCTGATCGCCTTGGACGCTACCATCGGCATCAAATAGCCCGCGCAGAAAGCCTTGATGAAATTCGCAGCTTGTGGCTTCCAACGCAGCGGTCATCTGCTTTTGTCCTGGCCTCATGCCAAACTGGGCCGCGAGTTTCGCCAGTCCGGTGGAGTTAATTACCCGGTGCTTAAGCTGGGCGTGATAGTGAGCTTCGGGCGTTATCGGTTCGTAGCCAACGGCAGTTTTCAGAAGCTGGATTGCGTGCTGGCTCATCTCTGCTTGCGATTCTTGCCAGTAGCGCAGCACGGCGGTGTCACTCCACTGGGTTGTGGACAGGCTGCCGTCGCCCAGCAGGTTGCCCAAAAGCCAGCCCTCTTCCCAGGTTCCTGCACCATCCCACGGGTTAAGGTCGCGGTGGTTGTGCAACAAAATGCGATCGCCCGGTTGCAGGTCTTCTGCCGCAACCCATTCGGTGTATTGCGCCTTCTGGGTCTGGGCAGTGACCTTGAGCAATCGATGGTTGCCCGTCAGCCGTAGCGCAAAGCCCTCCTGAGTAGAAAGTTTGAATACAGGCTTCGTGCCAGAGTAGAAAAATCCCTCCGGTGTGGTGCTGAATAGCTCACCGTTGACATAGGTGCTGTGCTGCTTGCCGATCAGGTCTTTGACCTGGCGCGGCCCGTCGCCTGTGTGAACCCAGGTTTCAGCAGTCACACAGGGATTCAGCCCATAGCGGCCCTCGCCCTGGGCGCGACGTTCCGCTTCTCCTGCCCACTGAATCGCGCCTTCACCGGAGTAGTATTGCTTGCGGACGGCTTCGGTGCATTCCTCCAGCGTCGGCTTGCGGTGAAACACGCGAGTATGGTTCGCCATGCGGAGCGCGTCACGTTCGGGGTCGATGCGCCAGTTGCCCTCGGCATCCTGCATCCAGAGGTTGTCTTTGGCTGTTTTCGCCAACTCATCTTCGCTGTCGAACTGGCGCATCCCAGCAGAGCGGCGGATATTTCCAGCAACCACACAGGCGGCTGCCTCGTCGATCAGCAAGCAGCACTCAATGGAATTGAGCTGGCGGCCGAGGGCTTTGTTCAAAATCGCCGCGCATCGTTCATAAAGCTGGGGCAGTCGGATGGGATTTGCCACGCCGCCAAAGCCCTTCAGCCGTTCACCCGCTGGACGCACATCGCTGAGGTCGATAGTAACGGTGACTTCGCCGTTAAACTGCTCGTCGGTGGAGAGTTCCAACACCGTTTGATAGGACTTGACCCAGCCCTGGCGACTGTCGCCCACGCGAATCGAGACGCGATCGCCCTCCACAGTCACCGTCGTCTCACTCTGGCGCTGGTCGGCGGGCGTGCTGCCGATGTCGCCCTGCATAATAACGTGGAGGCGGTTGCGAATGGCGGGCAATTGGTGAATATACTTTGGCTCCAGTACCGCGCCCGTGCCGCAGCCCATCATGGCCAGATCCATCATCAACCCAAAAGCCCGCCAGTCCACGACGTTGGTGCTGGTGCAGTTATAGGCTCCAGAGAAGTTTTCGGGGCGATCGGCCCAGGCGGTGCCGCCCACCCACAGCCAGCGACCAGAGGGCAGACTCTTGACCTGGCGCTGCATCCGGCCAAGCAGGCCGGCTTCGCTGTCGGTCAGCTTGCCCAGCTTGATGATGCCACTGAGCGTGCGATCGCACACTTCTTCCCAGGTCTCGCGCCGCCCTTCCGCCTTTTCGCCCCGGCGGCTGTAGGTACGATAAAACACGGGGTTGGCGGCGGGCGCAGACGCGGGAAAGGGACTGGTTTGGCTGGGCCGTTCGATGTTTTGAACCATAGGGCGATCGCTCGTATGTATCGTGGAATGGTGTTGTGAAGTTGCGCTGTGAAAAATCTTGCAAAGGCACTGGAAAACCCAGCGGGCACACCCTTAATTTCACCCTCTCAATCTCACATCCTCAATATGTAGTGCCATTATAGCGGGCTGTCTCTAGGCATTACACTATATACGCTCAGGTTTGAAAATTCAAGATTTTTCTAATGGTGGCTGTCTAGGGGCGATCGCCCTTGGGCACGACCTGAAACCCAGTACCCACAGGGGGGATCTTTGGCATCTCAGCTATTAACTCTCCGAAAAGAGTTATTGCTGCGTAGTATCCACACTACAGCGCAATCCGCGCTTCGCCTGAGCCAAACGCCAGGTGAGCGACCAAACCTGAGGAGAGCAAGATGCGAAAGTTCATTTCTACGGCGATCGCCCTGACGCTGGCGGGCAGTGTAGCCACTCCGGCGATCGCCGCCAACTGGGAATATCAGGGCGTTGCCGTGACTGGAGAAGACGTTTACCTGGATTTAGATTCTATCCAGCCCCACGGACGAGGCGGCTACTTCTTCCGATATCAAATCGGTCGAGATCAACGGTCTGCATACACCCCCTGCGATGGGCGTTGGCAGGTGTTTAATCGGAATGGCGATGCTGAACCCCTGATACGGCCACAGTCGCCAGCCACGCGCAACATGCTGAACCGAGTTTGCAATTCTGCCGCCACGAACTGGGAATATCTCGGTGAAGCGGTGGGCGGACAGGCGGTGTATCTCGACTTGAGTTCCATTCGACTGGTTCAGCAAGGGAGCTATGTCTTCAACTATCGGCTGGGGCAGGAGCTACGCAGAGCCATGACGGCCTGCGATGGAACCTGGCGAGTTGCGGATGCAAGGGGTAGCTTTGGCGCAGCCCAGCGACCCCAGTCGCAAGCGACAACAACCATGCTGAGTCGGGTCTGCAATGCGGGTCGATAAGCCTGTTCTAGGGAAACTCGGCCGAGCAGCCTGTAGGCCAGCACAAGGTTCTGAATAGCCCTGAATAGCCCTGAATACTTGGATTTCAGTTGGGAAGGCGCGACCGACCCAACTGATTTTTTTGCAGTCGCTCTGGCAATATTTCCTAGCTATGACCGCAACGTGCGATTCGCGAAGCGTTCGCGCAAGTAGTGCGGCGCATGTTCCCTACGGGAATCGCCCTCCTGACCAATAGCGCACCAAAATGCAGATCACTTCGCCCTCCACCAGCGACGGCAGCGGCGGCGACCATTCGCCCGCTTCGGCAAAGCGCCGGACATGAAGCTAATGCACAATATGATTTACACCGGGCAGCACGCCGCAAATCAGAATGCGAACGGGCTGCTGACCGTTTGGCGCAGCAGGAACGGGCACCCGAAGCAAATCGGGTACGGACTTTGGAGTTATCATGATGTCACCTGAAATCAGGTAGGGCGTGCAAAGTTTATCCTCAGTGCAATCGGTGTAGATCCCCCTAAATCCCCCTTAATCAGGGGGACTTCCGGAACAGCTCGGTTCCCCCCTTATTAAGGGGAGTCAGGGAGGATCAAACCTGGCGATCTGGCAAACAGAACTTATTGCACCTGTAGAGGAGAAAAAGAAAAGCGATCGCCCTTCTCTCTCAAAATATGCCTTCGTTGCATACGCACCATTGGCATATCGAAATCATATGTTGCATACGCAACGGTATCAAGCAAAACATGGGTTATGTCAGACTTCGCATCAAAGAGCTAGCCGAGCAGAGAAGCTGGACGCTGAAAGAAGTCGCTGACTATGCAGGTGTGAACTACAACACGGTGAGAAGCTATGTGCAGCGAGACATGCTGAATACTGTTGATCTAAGTGCTGTGTTCAAGATAGCTCGCGCCTTCGACGTGTCGATCGAAGACCTGGTAGAAATTCTGGAGGAATAAGGCGACTGTCTTGCTATATGGGGCTAATTCGGCTAAAAATTCGAGAATTTGCAAAGCAGCGGGGCTGGACGCTCCGAGAAGTTGCCGAACGCGCCGGACTGAACTACAGCACCGTCAAAAACTACGTGCAGCGCGACGCAATGACCATGACTGATTACACAGCACTTCGCAGACTGGCGATCGCCTTCGACGTGTCGATCGAGGATTTAGTTGAAATTCTAGAAGAATAGAAGCAGCGCATTCATCCTCCATCCCTCTCCCAAAGGACGACGCGCCCTGCGCCAAGCCATCCGCCAGTGGGCACGCCGTCATGCAACTCGCTAATCTCCTTATAGGAGACCGTCCGCGTGGCATAACGTATCAAGCTAAAATCAACAGCGCGTTATGACTAGAAGCTAAAAACTGAGTCAGCACCGCGGGATATTAGGCAGATGCATACAATTCAACTAGCTTCAAAGCTGCGATCGCGTTTCACTACGCCTCCAAGCCGACTGGCTGAGTTTTGCCAGCGGGAAACGCACTAAGTCATTTATTAAGGTAGCCTCAAAGCCTCAAAATAGTCCGCGTTTCTTCAGTCTAGCCAGCGCATCTTCAGCAGCTTGCTTTTCAGCATTCTTCTTACTGCGACCTGTTCCTTCACCGTAGAGCTTACCATCTACATAAACTCTTGAAAGGAACTGCGGAGCATGATCCGTTCCACCAATCTTCTCGGTGTCATATTTTGGAGGCGCTTTTGCCCCATTTGACTGCACAATTTCTTGAAGTTTATTCTTGGAATCGACATTTGAAAGGGCTACTATTACATCCTTAGGAACAGACTCAAACAGTTGTTCTATCAATGGACGTAACACCTCAATATCTCGATTTTTGTCGAGATAATAAGCACCAACCACCGCCTCAAACGCGCTGCTGAGAAGGTTTGGATTCTGGTATCCCCCGTCACGAATAGCCCCTTGTCCAAGCCGAATTCTAAAATCTAGACCAACTTCAACAGCAAATTTGGCGAGCTGTCTCTCATCAACCAGCGCCGCTCTGCGCCTAGTCATTTCATCCTCTCCCAATTCAGGGTAGCTCCGATACAAATACTCGCCACTAATGAAATTTAGGATTGCATTACCCAAGAATTCTAGACGCTCATTATGTCCGCCCTCATCAGGATTTTCATTGACATAGGATCGATGAGTGAGCGCTTGGCGTAGAAGTTTTTCGTTGTTGAACACTAAAATTTTATGCATTTTGGGCTTCCAATGGACTGAGGATAGGTTGAGAGGTGAATCTCTGCTTAGGCGGATAAAGACTGTTGCCGCGAGATTGATTGCAAGGTCGGCAGGCCAACCGTAAGTTTTCGAGAGAATTCGAACCACCCCGACTTTTGGGTCGTAAATGATCGAGGGTTAATTTCTCCGCGGGCAGGTCGCACTGACACCACCAACAGCGCGAACCAAACTCGCTGATGAGTTTGGACTTTTTGGTTTGTTTTTGTTTGCGGGTCATGTTGAATTCCTTTGCTAAAGGTTGCGTAGCATTGGAATATCAGACGTATAGACAAGATCTCTACCTGAGCAGATATCCAAAATCAGAGTGGTAGCGTAATAGGTTCAAGCCAAACCATTAGGCTTGAATCACATTAGGCTTAAATCATCTGCGTAGATCAAGTCACTCAGTCACTTTGACCCCTGGTTGACTGACAAAACTAGTCGGGGGCATAGCTGTAGGTGTGTATTTTG
>NZ_JACYLP010000058.1:0-9667 GCF_015272455.1 Thermoleptolyngbya sp. C42_A2020_037 | reverse complement strand
GGGAAGAGGGAAGAACGAAGAGGGAAGAGGGAAGAACGAAGAGGGAAGAGGGAAGGAGTTTGGGTTTTCGTTTTTCGTTCTTCGTTTTTCGTTCTTCGTTCTTTATAAGGTGTGGGGAAAAGAGAACTGAACTAGATATGGCGGGTTAGAAGAGGTCGGAGAAGTCGTCGAGGGTGAAGGCGTTGGTGGCGGGCTGGGGTGGCTCGCTGGAGAGGGACAGATCGACTTCGGGGGCAATCGCTCTTCTGCTAGATGCACCATCCCAGTTCACTGAGGTAAAGAACTGGCGCACCGTCAGCATCAGGCTCAGCGGGCCGTCGCTGCTGGTCGCATCCAGGCGCACCTGCTCCACTTCAGGCGGGTTGTCGTCCCAGTTGATGCTGCTAAAAAAGCTGTGGGTGGTTTGGTGCAGCCAGGACGCGGGTTTGGGTTCGGTGCTGGCGGGCTTGCTAAATCCGTTGCGTTCCATCAGAGCAGTGGGGTTCATTTCAGCCGATCTCCTGAGCGCAGCCGTTTTTCAATGTCTCGCGCCGTTGCGCCTTCGTTCATCCAGAAGGTCGCGGCATCGATGCGATCTTGCCCGCCCAGCAGAAACTTGCAGTAGGTTTCGCCCATCGAGTAGCACTGGATTTCGATGCAGCTTAGTTGCTTTTTCACCAGTTCGGTAAAGAAGCCTGCAAACAGGCCAGCGTAGAGATAGCAAACGGGTTTGCCCACATCGCCCAGCGTCCGCGCCACGGCCGAGTCGAAGATATTGATGAACATGAAGCCCTGCTTGCGATCGCCCATGTCCACTTCCCAGCGCCCCCAGCCCTGCGAGGTGAAGGGCCACCACCAGGTTTCCAGCAAGAACAGCAGATTGGTCTGGCGAATGTTGCGGTCGAATTCTTTTTCAAACCACTTTTCAAAGAAGAAAGCGTCTTTTTGTCCCCATTCGCATCCAATCGTGTACATTGTGGCAGCGGAAGCATCGCCCACTTCTTCCTCCAGCCCTTCCACCAGACCAATGATGAAATCTTCGGTGGTGAGCAGGTTTTGACTGCCGTTCCAGTCCACAATCGTGCCCTTGTCGGGGTCAAACTGGAAAAAGTCGCGGAAGCCGTAGTGATTGTGCTTCTTCGGGTTCCGCTGTTTGGTTGGGTTCTGAATGGCGTTCACCATAGTGGATTGCGAGTGGATTGCGGGGAGTAAGGGGGAACAGGAATCAGATCCGGCACATTTAGTAAAGGTTATACAGCGTCCGAATTTGATTTTTGAATTGTAATGTTGTGTGTTGTTTGCAACGGGGCTAAATCAGGACATACTGACCTGCTGCCGACTGGGTCGCAGCACGACTGACTCCAGCACTGAGTTGCTTTGAGCTTAATGTTCCCACCAAAGGCTGGAACTAACGAGGGCGATCGCCTCTTGGGTGTAGAGATTTGTGAAGGGCGACGTTGCGACCCTTGTTCTACGGAGTCTGAGAAGGGAGCATCGAACTTGGGTGTAGAGATTTGTGAAGGGCGACGTTGCGACTGGCTTTGGGCAAATGGGTTGGGCGATCGCCCTTCTGCCCGATTTGGTGTGGCTCAGGAGGAAGGCTCAGCACTGCTTCGAGCGTCGTCCTCCCGCGCTCCAGGCTTGTCAACAGGCTTGTCAACAGGCTTGTCAACAGGCTCGTCAAAAAGATGGTTGGGCAACTCCTCATGGGCGTGGGGGCTGCGGAATAGCTGCTGCGGCATCCCAATGTCGATGCCGTTTTTCTCGAAGGCGATTCGCACGCGCAGGCGAAATTCGCGCCCCACCGCGAACTGCTGCATAGGCTGCGTATCTAGCCACACGCGAATTGAAATCCCCTCATGGGACAGCGTTTCTACGCCCAACACCTGCGGCGGGTTATAAAACTTATCGCGCCACTGCGGGTCGTCGTACAGGCCCTGTGCCACGTCGCGAATGACCGACAGCACATGCTCGATATTGCTGTCGTAGGCGACCGTGATGATTAAATCTACCCGCGACCACAGGCGCGTCTGGTTTTCGACCCGATCGACCATGCTGTTGGGAATAGTGATCAGCCGCCCGTCGCCGTTGCGGAGTTGCGTCACACGCAGGTTCATGTTTTCCACCAGGCCGGTGGAGTTGCCAATGGTGACGACATCGCCAATGGCGTATTGATCTTCGGAAATAATCAGAAACCCGTTGACCAAATCGCGAATCAGGTTTTGCGAGGCCAGCGATGCCGCGAAGGCCAGCACCGCGCCAAAGGTCAGCACTGACCCCACAGGCAGCCCCAGCACACTAAAGGCCCAGCCCAACCCCATCAGGTATACCAAAAAGGTCTTCAGCCCCTTCATGGCAGTGACGATGGTGGAAATACGGAGCGATCGCCGCTGGGCTTCTTCCGGGGTAAATAGGTCATTTTCTTGCCAGGCGTTGGAGAGTCCGTTGATCAGCGCGTCGCCCAGCCGATTGAGCAGACCCACCAAAAACCAAATCAGCAGCAGGCTGAGGGGCTTGAGCCAGATGGATTCTGTGAGAGTATACGTGCCGGGAAAGCGCGACACGATCAGCACGATGCCACCCAGCCAGATCAGGATTTGTCCCCAAAAGGCAAGCCATTGTAGAAAGGAGACGGCGCTGAGTCGTCGATCGAAGGTGAAGATGCGGCGGAGGGCATCGAGCCAGGAGGGAGAGTATGGCGGAGAGGGAGGCGGGGTGGGGGTGTTCGGGGGTTGGGGCGATTCTCGCCAGGATGGTTTTGTGAATTGCGCTGGGGGGCTGCGGTCGGTTAGGGCACTGCCAAAGGAGCTAGATGAGCCTCTGCTGTCTACCTGGCTGTCCAGCGTGGCGTAGCGTGGGGACAGGGGGTCTGCATCGGCAGTGGGCGGCGTGGAGTTGGGTACAGCCAGCGGATCATCCTTGAGATTGACCGCCGCTGCGTAGGTGACATCGGCCCGCATGGCGGTTCTGGCGGCTTTGCGGCGGGCTTGCAGGCGATCGCGGCGACGTTTCAGCCAGCGCTGCACCAGCCATAGTAGGAAACTGGTGCCGATCATGGCCAGGGCGATCGCCTGGGCAATCAGGGTTTGGCGCTGAATCGCTGATGGCTGGCGAATTTCGAGCGCCTGGGTGAGTTCTTTTTGCAAAATCTGTTGCCATTCCTCCGCCAGTTGCGGCACGCTGCGGCGGTGAAACTGGGCATCGAGCGGCGTGACAGTCAGCAGCGGCTGGGGCAGAGAGTTGGCATCGCGCACCGTCAGCACGGTTCCGTCGCGCAGGGAATCTGCCTCGACTCGCAGCGTATTGGGGTCGAGGGTTGGGGTTTGAAAGAGCCATGCCATGCCTGCGCCGCCCCGTTCGGTCGGGTTGCTGGCTAGCACCCATCTCAGATTGGACTGAATCGTGGCGATGCGGTCTTCGACAGGCACCCGGTCGCCCGGATTGCGGCGATCGCGCACCGTCAGCCCCGTAACTGCAAACAGGGGTTTGCCCTCAAACCGCACCATGCCCCACTCCAAATTTCCCACGCGCTCTATTGCATCTGGCGGGCGAGTGGGGTCAGCAGCCGTAGTGGTGGTGGGCAGGGGAACCTGGGCCGCGGCGGGCGCAAAATTGCCAGGGGCGATCGCCAGCGCCAAGCCAAGCAAACTCGCCAGACACAGCAAGACTGCCCGCCGCAAGCTGCGCCGAGAGAACTGAAACGGGCGATCGCGCTGGGTCAGATATCGCCGCATGGATTGCCACATGAATTGCTGCATGGGCCAGAGTTGCCGACAAATCAGCGCGACCTTAGCCGCCGATTCGCAGCAGTTCTACATCAAAGACCAGCGTGGCATTGGGGGGAATCACGCCGCCCGCGCCCCGTGCGCCATAGCCCAGTTCGGGCGGAATAATCAGTTGGCGACGGCCGCCGACGCGCATCGTGCTTAGCCCTTCGTCCCAACCGCGAATCACCTGACCCACGCCCAGCCGGAACGAAAAAGGCTGGTTGCGATCGCGCGAACTGTCGAACTTGGTGCCGTCTTCCAGCGTGCCTGTGTAGTGGACGATGACGGTTTGCCCAGCCTGAGGCTGTGCGCCTGTCCCTTCGACCAGATCCACATACTTCAAGCCCGATTCGGTCGTCACCACCGCCGCATCGTCTCCCAAAGGTGCGCTCACAGAATCTTCTCCTGGGTTGATAAGATCAGCCGCGCCCGCTTGAGCCAGCAGCACGGTGTCCGACTTCACAATGCCAGACTTTGCTGCGGCAGGGGCAGACGGCTGGGCAGAGTCGGCGATCGCCGCTTGCCGCGACCCAGTAAACTGTGCCACCAGCAGCACCACACAGCACAGCACCATCACCCCAAAGCTAATCAAAATCTCTCGCATAGAACCCTCCCGCAGCAGGATTACCAAGTCAGCCACTCCCCAGTGTATACCGATTGCGGATCGGGCGATCGCGGAGGGGGCGATCGCGGATATGGCGACTGCGGAGGGCGATCGCTCGGGCCGGGGGTTCGGGATCGAGCTTCCAGGATTCAAGGATTCAAAGCGAGGTCAAGACGCAGATGCTTTTCAACTCTCACTATCGCCAGAGCTTGTTTTCCAGGTCGCGCACCTGCCGCTCAAGCCGATCCAGCCGTCCGCGCAATTCGTCCATTTCGTTTTGCCGGGGCACACCGAGATCCTGCAAGACCTGCCGCATCTGCCGCTGCATCTGCGCTTCAAAATTTCCCTGCTCCGACTTAAGCTGTTGCATCAGGTCGCTCATCAGCCCGTTGACCTGATCAGGGTTGAGTCGGCCCTCGCGTACCCACTCGTCGCCGACTTCCTTCAGCTTCTCTGCGACCAGAGAGGTGGTGCCAATGCCGAGCATCAGCAATTGTTGGATCAGGTTGTTATTGTCCATAGTTTTAGGGGTTACAACGCAAAGATTTCGCAGGGATTTTAAAGCCAGCAGCAAACCCAGCAGCGCAACAAAACTCCATGCAACGGCAGAAAGCTAGCGACGGCAAAAAAAGCTGGTTGATCATCCTGCTCCATTCTGTCAAACTTGCTCTGGTGTTCGGGTGAGGTTAGCCTCCCCAATTTTGCAGGAATACCGTCCGTGGGACAGGCTTCATAACAGACTTTATGGTGGACACCCTGTGGACATCTTGCGGACACCCGAAGTTTATCCTGGCACGCCTCTGCCTTAAACCTGCCTTAAACCTGCATTAAATTTGGTTCACAACAGCCTTAAAGTAACGATTTACCTCAAACAAACGTGCCCCTTCACAACTCATCCATTCAGAAGAGTCTCTAGACCCGTAATTTCGCTAGGTTAGTTGCAGGCAAAAACAGCTTAACTGGGTCTGTCTGGAAATAGGCCATCCAGACAATATCCCCGGTCAATCAAAAATGATGAAATTTGAAGGTGACAGCGTGGTTATTGAATGGTTGCGGTTTGACGTGTCGCCTGAAGCGCGGGAGCGGTTTGTGCAGCAGGATGCCGAAATTTGGACAACGGCATTATCGGAATATGGCGGCTTTTTGGGAAAGGAGGTCTGGATCAGCCCTGAGAATCCACGGGAAGTGATTACGGTGGTTCACTGGGAAAGTTTTGATCAGTGGTATTCCATTCCCGAAGCTCGGCTGGCAGCGGTAGAGGCTCGTTTTAGCGAAGCGATGGGCCAGAACACCTATCAATTGCTAGAGTCAAAGGCATACCAGGTGCGAAAGTTTGCTCGCGTACCCGCGTGTTGAAGCGCCTAGCACCTGCTGACCCTAATGCCTGCTTGCTAAGCTGCTATGCCAGAGTGTCCCAAATGCCGCCAGCCTGTCGAGACGACGGCGATCGCCTGTCCCCATTGCCGCACGACGCTGAAGGCGTTTGGGCATCCGGGCGTGCCGCTCTATCGGGCGGAGGGCGAGGCGGCGCTGTGCGACACCTGTGTGTATCACCACGACGATTCCTGCAACTATCCCCAGCGGCCCCATGCGCGGGAGTGTACGCTCTATACGAACCAACTGCGTCCGCTGGACAACGCCATCTATCGTCCCAGCGCCAGCAGTTTGGTAAAACGCTGGCTTCAGCAGCATTTAGCGTGGGTCATTTTGGGGGCGATTTTGCTGATCAGCGTGCTGCTGGCGCTGCGCGGCTAATCAAGCGGTTTATGCGGTTAAGCAAGCGATTTTATTATGTGGATCAAGGCGTAATCACGATCTCGCCGACCATGCCCGCTTCGGCGTGCCCCGCAATTACGCAGCGCAGGTCATAAGTCCCCGGACGCTGTGGCACAAACACCCACTCCGCCACGGCTCCGGGCTTTAGCTCCAGCTCGTGAATTGCGCCTTTGATTTCTACATTCCCGGCCTCTACCTTCTGCGTCCACACGCTGTCGGCAAAGTCTTTGGCGGTGAAATAGTGCTTCTGAGAACTAGGGTTATCGAGAACGAGCTTGTATTTGCGGCCGGCGGTAAATTCCAGATGATCGGGCACAAACTTTAGCGCCTCTGATGCATCGCCCAGGTGAACCTGCACTTCACTGACCAGACCCACGTTCGCTGGACTGGCGATCGCCCTCGCTTGCGGCGTTAGCACCCCCAGCCACAGCACCCCGCCCAACAGCACACTCAGCAGCCCGCTCAGCAACCCACTCAGCGCGATTCGCAAAGCGCTCTCTGTGGGAATTGCCCCCACCTCCTGCCAGACTGACCTTTTGCCCCAGTGTTGTTCCCCAAACGGTTTGCCAGCCATCCCAAAACTCTCCTTCACAGCGCGATACTCCCTACTTTATTCACAGCCGGCCCCATTTCTCAAATCTCATTTCTCATTTATCAAGCAAATTTGCCTTTGCTGCGGAATCGGGTCGCAAGCGGGTAAGATATTTGAGCTTCTATACAATTCTCGTGCGAGGCACTATGCGTGGAATGTCCGCACGCCCCGCAGACACCAGACTGGCAATCCAAAATTCCCAAGCCAAAATCCCAATCCAAAATCACTAAGCATGGCCCGTCTGGCGCTGGTTCTGTACTCTGACTTCTTTCACTATGGCAGCCAAAATTCCCGTCACGATCATCACCGGATTTCTCGGCAGCGGCAAGACCACGCTGATTCGCCACCTGCTGCAAAATAATCAGGGGCGGCGCATTGCCGTGCTAGTCAACGAGTTTGGCGAATTGGGCATCGACGGCGACCTGCTGCGCGACTGCCAGGTGTGCGATGAGGAGCCAGGGCAAGCGGCAGACGAGTCCAGCGCAAATATCGTCGAGCTAACCAACGGTTGTCTCTGCTGCACTGTGCAGGAAGAATTTTTGCCGACAATGCAGGAGTTGCTAAAGCGGCGCGATCGCCTCGACCACATTTTGATTGAAACCTCCGGACTGGCGCTGCCCAAGCCGCTGGTGCAAGCGTTTCGCTGGCCCGAAATTCGCAATGCGGCGACGGTGGACGGCGTGGTGACGGTGGTAGACTGCGAAGCCGTTTCGACCGGGGCGCTGGCCCATGACCCGGATGCCGTCACTGCCCAGCGGCAGGCAGACCCCAGCCTGGATCATGAAACGCCGCTGGAGGAACTGTTTGAAGACCAGCTTGCCTGTGCCGATCTGGTGGTGCTGAATAAGACCGATCTGGTAACGGCGGACGCAGTGAACCAGGTGGTTGACCGGGTGCAGACGGAGCTATCCCGCGCCGTGAAGCTGGTGCAGAGCGATCGCGGTCAGTTGCCCGCCGACCTGCTGCTGGGCTTCAACGCAGCGGTGGAAGACAACCTGGAAGCCCGTCCCAGCCACCACGACCACGAAGAAGACCACGACCACGACGACGAAATCGACTCCACCCACGTCATTTTGAACCGCGAGTTTGATCCAGACGCATTGCGGCGATCGCTCGAAGCGCTAGTGCAGTCCCAAGAAATCTACCGCATCAAGGGCTTTGTGGCCGTGCCCCAAAAGCCGATGCGGATGGTGGTGCAGGGCGTGGGTAGCCGCTTTGAGCAGTTCTACGATCGCCCCTGGCGGCCAGACGAGGCGCGGCAAACGCGGCTGGTGTTTATCGGGCGGGCGGTGGATGCGGGGGCGATCGCCCAGCAGCTTGCAGCGATTTAGGGGATTTTGGATTAGCGATTTTGGATTTTGGATTGCTCAGTTCAGCGCTTTGCGAGGCTGTGGCGCTTGGTGTGTGCGCTATGTCCCAAGCAGGTTGACCGTTAGACAAAATCGCTCAGGCTGAGGTTTCGCACGTCTACGCCCGTCAGCACTGCCAGCACGTCGGGGCCATAGCGAATCACCGCATCTGCCCCCCGCTGACGCAGCCTCAAGCTTTCTATTGCTACATCGCCCAGCACGGTTAGCGCATCGCTGCCGCTGCGATAGTCGGTAATCGTCGCAAACCCTCTGCCCACCGCTAGGGCGAACAGGTCTGCCCCTGCGCCGCCCGTCAGCAGTGACCTGCCCAGCCCGCCAAACAGCACGTCTGCCCCTGCGCCGCCCAGCAGGATGTCGTTGCCATTGCCGCCCAGCAAGATGTCTGTGCCGCCCAGCCCCAGCAGGCGATCGCTCCCGCCGAGGCCGCTCAGAATATTGCTGGCGCTGCTGCCCCGGAGCAGATCCGCTGCGCGATCGCCCAAGTCTAGCTGAGCAAGCCCGGTCGAAAAGTCGTCGAACACATCGCTGGCGATCGCCCGCACGCGCTTTGCCAGTTCGCCCCAGTCACTCGTGTCAATAGAGTCGTTAAACAAATCTTCTACGTCCACTGAGCCGAGGAGTTGATCCAAATCTTTGACCAACCGATTCAGGCTGATGTCTCCTAGCACGTCCTTCAGCAGCGCATCAAAGTTAATGTCGGACAAGTCCACGCCGCCAAACAAATCGTCGATATTCCCAACCAGTTTGGTAAAGTTGAAATCCTTGGAAAAGGTGTCGATCGCGCTTTCTAGGCCACTCCGCAGATCGTCCGTCCAATCTTCGAGCGAGAGATTGCCAAACACATCGCCCAGATTAATATCGGACAAGTCCAGATCCTGAAGAAAATCAGCAACGCTTTTTGCCAGGTCACTTTCCAGCAATCGGTTGGCCAGTTGATTGGCAACGCGGTTTAGTCGAATAGCCATAGCCTGTCTAAGGGGAAAAAGTAGCTTTGGATTTCAGATCTCAATATTCAGACCAGAGTGAATTACGTGGATTGCATGAATCGTGGATTGCATGAATCGCAATGCATTCAGCGCCGCCCGATGCTCTAGCCAAAGTCCTTGAACAAGGAAACCTGACGGATTCAGTCAGAAAAGGTTTCAGTTAGATTCAGTCAGATCTGTCAATCTGTTAAACAGGTCTGAACAATCTTTAGTCAAAGTTCAACAGTCAAAGTTCAACCCAAAAGTGCATCCGTTGGCGTGCATAACATAACACAAAAATCGTGCCTGACCTAATTCGTCAGACACGATCTCACTTAAATCTAACCTTAGACAGATTCTGGACAAATTGAATGCAAATGCGCGATCGCCAGAAATCCATTCACCGTGATTTATCAATAGACAGATTACGGTCGTTTTCGTTCTCGGTTTTAGTTCTCAATCGCTGAGTATCGTCGGGTCTTTCCCTCAATCCAGCGCAGCGCTTCTATTTCCGAGAGAAAACTTTCTGTGCGTCCAATCATTGGATCGTAGACATGCCAGACCAGAAGTGTTGAATTGAGACATAAAACTTTACATTTGACCCTATGAAGCTC
>NZ_JACYLP010000005.1:0-85619 GCF_015272455.1 Thermoleptolyngbya sp. C42_A2020_037 | reverse complement strand
TGCTTACCTCAACAACCTGCTCTAATTTCCTCTCAAGAAGGTGACATGCACCCCTTGGCGATCGCCAGCGGCAACCGTTCTCTGGTGCTTTGGAACCTGAGCTTGAACCGCCCGATGCGGACGCTGGATTGGCCCTGTGGTGGCATTTCAGCGATGACCTTCACGGCAGATGATTCTCGGTTAATTTTGGGCTGTCAGGATCGCACCCTGCGAATCTGGGACCGGGTGGGCGATCGCCTCTCAGCCACTTTCGCAGGGCACAAGGCAGCCATTACCAGCCTCTCGTCTGGGCACAGTCGAAACACGGTGGTAAGCGGCAGCGGCGATCGCACGGTTCGCCTGTGGAATGTGGAAACCAGGCAACTCCTCGCTGTGCTGGACGAGCACGAAGCCACTGTAACTGCTGTCGATTTCCTGGAAACGCAATCCATCCTCGCAAGCGGCAGCGCCGACGGCTATGTCCTGGTTTGGCGCAGGACGGATTAATGGCTACTGCTCCTAACTGCCCCTGCTGATTGTTCCACTGCCACCCGCGGGCACGGTCACACAACGCGCATGACGAGAACGTCAACCCTAGATGTCGATAACGTCAACAGCTTTTGAGAGGCATCCAGGTGGTGGAAAGATAACTTGTTTTAATCGGGTCAAATAATCTCGAAACAAGTCAAGACTTCTAGGGGGACTTGCAGTGTAGACGTAGAAAAGCGCGGGGCGATCGCATTTTCGGGTTGTGCCATGATGATAAATCTCTTGCACGGCTGCAATGATTACCGTTCCAGCGGACACTGGGCACAGTTTCCAATGCGACTCAGGAACAAGTTGCCTCATGCTTTCATTATCAAGTCCTCGAAACTTTGTTTGCCAGACTCGCCAATAAATTCGCAATCTTAACCGCTTGGATCGCAAAGACTGCTTGGGAATATATTCGAATGGTCCCTGTGATTCTAAAATATCTCTCGGATAAATGAAAACTTTAATAATCTTTCGACAGTTTCCATCTCGATGCCACAGCAGCGTTTGTGCTTGTGAGTTATTAGAAAAATCCCAACGAATCTGTACCTCCTCTAATGCAGTAGGAAGCCCCAAATAGCTTTCAATAATCTGGAGTATTCTCTGCTCTAGATGAGCATCTAAGAACGGGGATGGATAGCGAATCGTCTGAATTAGTGGCGGCTGGTAATAGTCAGCCTTACTAAATGGATGTGTGCTTTTGAGTTCCGTCAACTTTGCGTCAGCTGCTTTCAAGATTTTCGCACAAAAGCCAGGGCTTAATGCTTCAAGATTGGTAATTGCCACTCCTTCTGTTCTGAGTAAATTAACGATTTCTTGATCCTCTAGACTTATGGCTGACGGCTGAGATGCACGAACATTTTTAGCAAAGTAAAACTTCATCTCTGACTTTGCCTTTGAAGCTTTACTGGTTAAAAGTCTAAACATCTCTTTTTTCCTCAATGCTTGCGACACGTTCATCCGAGCAGAACTGAAGCAAGGGAATCTCACCCATGCCTCAAAATCCCCTCACCTAGCCATTGGAAAGCAGCAGAAAAAATCTTTTCCAGGAACCTGCAAGTCCATTTCCGCTTCAATCGGAAAAAAGTTTTTCGGTTAGTTTAAAGCTCGACAGAATGCTGCACCCTTGGCAGCGTGCTAACCCTTAGAGTACTTATAGAAAGGACAGAAGCTAATCCCAACAACAGAATAAGAGCAAAGCTGAAGTCCAATATTCTATTGGAGGAAGCACCCAAAAGGGACGGCACAACCAGATTTACAATGAACAAAAAGAGCTTCCGGACTATAGCGGGTTTCGCAAAGACGTGGTGCGGATAGTGAGTGAGAAAAGGGCGAGGACTCGATGAAGGCTTACAGCATCGATTTGCAACAGAAGACCACTGAGACTTGTGAGAACGAACGGATTTCGCATCGCCAATTAGCCCAGCGATTTTGGGTGACTCCGAGTTTTACCGTGAAACGACTGAAGCAGTATCGGGGAATAGGTGAGATTGTCTCGAAGACCAGTTCTAGACAACCGAGGGAATTGAATGAAGCGCAGATGCAGACGGTTCAAGCCCCTAGTTAAGGGGATTAACCTTGTTGGATGATCTCTGCACCAAAGTAGCCCAGCACTGTAGGGTCACGGTGAGTCGGTCTAATGATTTGATGAATCATCCGGCAAAGTTAGACCAGATGGGTGAGGCTACTCGAGGTCGCTTCATGTTAGCCTGACCCTAGAAGTAAAAGTTTGACGTGTATTCAAAAAGTTCAGTAATTACTGAACTTTTTGAACGAAAGCTGATTCCTGTTAAGTATCGTTAAGATCTAGAAGATCTAGCTTGGGGTGAACTCCGTTGAACCGAGAGCAGCCGTTCGAGCATACGCATTTTGTCGAAGAAGTGGGGCTGATGTTTGAACTGATTGGGCTGCCCCGCATGGCTGGGCGCATCTTTGGCTGGCTGCTGATTTCTCAACCGCCGCACCAGTCCAGTGGCGAACTGGCGGAGGTGCTGCAAGCCAGCAAGGGGTCCATTAGCTCGATGACGCGCCTGCTGATCCAGCTTGGGCTGATCGAGCGACTGCCGCTGCCGGGCGATCGCCGCGATTTCTTTCAGATCAAGCCCCACGCCTGGTCACAGCTTCACGAACAGCAGCTTGCCCGCATCGCCGCCTTCCGCAAGCTCTCCGAACGCGGCCTCGACCTGCTCAAAACCCAGCCGCCCGAATCCCAGCAGCGCCTCCGCGAAATGCACGACTACCACGCCTTTTGGGAGCAAGAGCTGCCCCGTGTGCATCAGCGCTGGATTGAGCATCGCCGAGAGATGGCAGTGGAGTGATGAAGGTGTGCAGATGACCAAAATGAGAGGACTGCTAACCCCCTTTTAACTCTGTTTCTCATCCCCCTGCGAATCTCTCAATCCTCCCAATTCCAACACCCCCAATCCCTAAAATGACCATGCGACTCCCTATGATCGGCAAAGTTCAGCCCAGCAATCCCTGGCTGTGGGGATTGGTAGCGGCGAGTTTGATTGGCACGGGTACGACGGCGGCGCTGGTGGCGCGACAGAGTGCGACGATTCCTGATGTGGCGACGCTGACGGTGCCCGTGGAATCGCAAGCCCTGACGGTGCGAATTACCGCCAACGGCAGGGTGCAGCCGGTGCAAACGGTGAATATCAGCCCCAAGGCGACGGGTATTTTGCGAGAACTGCTGGTGGAACAGGGCGATCGCGTCCGGGAAGGACAGATCATCGCCCGCATGGAAAGTGAAGACGTGGCGGCGCGAATGATGCAGGCGCGGGCCCAGGTTGCCGAAGCGCAGGCCCGACTGGCAGAAGTGCGATCGGGCAATCGTCCCGAAGAAATTGCCCAGCGCCAGGCCGAAGTGGAGCGGGCCCGGGCCCAGGTGCGCGATGCCGAAACCCGCGTACAGCTGGCGAATCAGCGGCTAGAGCGGAACCGATCGCTGGCCAGCCAGGGCGCAATTTCCCGCGATGCACTGGATGAAGTGGTGCGTGAAGCCAACAGCGCCCGCGCCAACCTGGAGCAAACCCAGGCCAGCCTGCGGGCCGCGGAGCAGAGCCTGAATCTGTCTCGCAACGGCAGCCGCGCCGAAGACGTTGCCCAAGCAGAAGCCCAGTTGGCCAGCGCCTTGGGCAATCTCCGCAGTGTGGAAGTGCAGCAGGAGGATACGGTGCTGCGGGCCCCCTTTGACGGCATTGTGACTCAGAAATATGCGACGGAGGGGGCGTTCGTCACGCCGACGACTTCGGCTTCGGACGCAACTTCCGCTACTTCGACGGCGATTGTGGCGATCGCCAGCGGGCTAGAAATCCTAGCAGATGTGCCAGAGGTAGACATCGGGCAAATTCGCCCCGGCCAAACGGTAGAAATTCGTGCCGATGCCCTGCCTAATCAGGTGTTCACGGGTGAAGTGCGGCTGGTGGCTCCGGAGGCGGTGGTGCGGCAAAACGTCACCTCCTTTCAGGTGCGGATTCGCCTGCTGACGGGGCAAGACAGGTTGCTGTCGGGCATGAACGTAGATCTGGACTTTTTGGGCGATCGCCTCGATAGCGCGGTCGTGGTTCCGACGGTGGCAATCGTCACGAAGGATGGGCAGAACGGGGTGCTGGTTCCCGGTGAGCGAAATCGACCCGAATTTCGCCCCGTCACGCTGGGCACTGCCGTCGGCAACCAGACCCAGATTTTAGACGGCATCGAACCGGGCGATCGCGTCTTTATCGATTTGCCCCCGCAGTATGCCCGCGAGTGGATGCAGCCGCAATAAGGAGGATCTATGGACTTACTCGAAAGCACCGCAATGGCGGTGAAAACCCTCAAAGCCAATAAGCTCCGCAGTGCGCTGACCATGCTGGGCATCATCATTGGGAATGCCTCGGTGATTACGATGGTGGGCGTGGGCCAGGGGGCGCAGCGCTATGCATCTGAACAGTTTGAGTCGCTGGGGCCGAACGTGCTGTTTGTGATTCCCGGCAGTGACTCGTCTCGTCAGCGCACCCTAGAAACGCCGCGCACCCTGACGCTGGAAGATGCAGAGGCGATCGCCTCCCAGGTTCCCACGGTCATCGGCGTTGCCCCCCAACTACAAACCCAGCAGACCGTCACCCAAGGCAACCGCAGCACCAGCGCCCTAATCGTGGGCACGACTCCTGAATTCAGCACCGTGCGGAGCTTCCCGGTAGCGCGGGGTCGCTTCCTCACGGATATGGACGTGCAGCGGGGAAACCGCTCGGTGGCGCTGGGGGCTGACCTGGCCCGCAGCCTGTTTGGCGATTCCGACCCGTTGGGGCAAACGATTCGCATTAAAAATCTCACCTTTCAGGTTGTGGGCGTGATGGAGGCAAAGGGCGCATTTCTGGGTAATAACCAGGATGACGTGGCCTATATCCCCATCACCACCATGTCGTCGCAGATTACGGGCAACTCGTCGCCCTATGGCACAGAAGTCACCTTTATTTCCATCATGTCGCGGGATGAGCAGTCCATTGGTGCGGCCCAGTTTCAGGTGACGAACCTGCTTCGGCTGCGCCACAGAATCGTATCTGAAGATGACTTCACGGTTCGTAGCCAGAAAGACGCGCTGGAGATTGTGGGCAATGTGACCGGGGCGCTGACCATCATGCTGGCGGCGATCGCCGGAATTTCGCTCCTCGTCGGCGGCATCGGCATCATGAACATCATGCTCGTCTCTGTCCGCGAGCGCACCCAGGAAATCGGCCTCAGAAAGGCAATCGGCGCATCCCAACAAGACATTCTGGTGCAGTTTATGATCGAGGCAACCATCCTGGCCGTGCTGGGCGGCGTAGCGGGAACCCTGATCGGCATCGGCGGCGTGTCCCTAGCCGGTGCGCTAACCCCGCTCAAGGCAGGCGTTTCTCCCACCGCCATTCTTCTAGCGGTGGGTGTATCGGGTGGCATTGGCCTCTTCTTCGGCGTGGTTCCTGCCCGCCAGGCCGCCAAGCTTGACCCCATTGTTGCCCTCCGCAGTGCCTAACTGTGCCTAACTCGTGTTGGCGTGGTAGGGTTCCGGCTCCACTGCGCCAACCCCTTACCCTCTTAAAATCCCCTTTTCCTATGCAGCCCATCATCCGCCTCGAACACATCTCCAAAGTCTACGGTTCTGGCAATACGGAAGTCCGCGCCCTGTCGGACGTGAACCTGACGGTCGAAGCGGGGGAATATTGCTCGATCATGGGGCCCTCTGGTTCTGGCAAGTCCACGGCGATGAACGTGATCGGCTGCCTCGATCGCCCTACGTCTGGCAGCTACTACCTAGACGGAACCGATGTGGCGGGTTTGGATGATACGGAACTGGCCCACGTCCGCAATCGCAAGATTGGCTTTGTGTTTCAACAATTCCACCTGCTGCCGCAACTCACTGCCATCGAGAATGTGATGCTGCCAATGGTCTATGCAGGTGTGCCTGTACGCGAGCGCCAGGAGCGGGCCGCCGAAGCGCTGACCCGTGTGGGTCTGGAAAACCGCATGAACAACCGCCCCAATCAGCTTTCGGGAGGACAGCAACAACGGGTGGCGATCGCCCGCGCTATTGTAAACCGTCCTGTCTTGCTGCTAGCCGACGAGCCGACGGGCGCCCTCGACTCACACACCACTCAAGAAGTGATGAATATCTTTCAGGAGCTAAATGCCAGCGGCATCACAGTGGTCATGGTGACGCATGAACCAGAGGTGGCTCGACTCACTCGCCGTGTGGTCTGGTTCCGCGACGGGCAGGTCATCCATGCCAACATGGCTCCGTCAGACATCGCTCAGGTGTCCGTTGCGCCTGTCTAAGCGGTTCTCATACTAAATCCGGATGGCATACCCCCGAAACGATTAGGCCTGTCATGCGGGCCACCAGTGATAATTGGTCAAAGCTTTAATCTCGGCTTGCATCGACAGCAAGGTGCGGCAGCGGGACTCGAGGACATCTTCGAGATCGCTGAGGGCATCAAAGCAGCGGTTGACCAAGGGTTCATCAGCGAGTCGCCAAAGCCGTTCTGCTGGCTGCAACTCGGGAGAGTAAGGCGGCAATACCTCTAGATGGATGCCGTCAGGTATCACGAGGTCTTTGCAGGTGTGCCATCCGGCCCCATCTATTACCAACAGGATCTGCTTATGAGGACCAGCCCCGACTTGCTGCGCAAAGGCGGCTAGGGCTTGATTAAACCAATCGCCATTCACCCGAGGCAGAATGAGCCATTCGGTATCACCGGTCGTGGGATGAACAAACCCGTAGAGGTACGTCCACTCATAGCGTGGGTCAACCAGGGCTAACGGTCGCTGTCCGACCTTAGCCCATACCTTGCGAATAATCGGTTTTAAGCCGAGGCGATGCTCATCAAACGACCACGCTTCGACGAGAGCTTCAGGATACTGCTGCTCCAGTTCAGCTTTACGCTCCGGGAGTTTTTTTCAAAGGCCTCTTGGGCCTCAGGGTCACCTTTGCGATGCCGAGGACGAGGCACTTGCCGGGATTGCTCCAAGCGCTTGAGATGATCCCATCCCCGCTGGGGCCAGACCTTAGGCACCCCAGTTACCTCAGCAATGACGCGCGCCACCTTGGGCCCACTCCAGCCCCCATCATCGTCGGGTGGGGATTGCAAGCGAGCCTCTAAGTCCTCGATCTGCTTGGGGTTGAGCAGACTAAGAGACTGGTGCGGTCGTTGGGCCTTGCGTCGATTGCGCAGGCCAGCCGCGCCATCACGGTTGTAATCTTTCACCACACCTCGGGCGTAGTCGTAGTTCAGCCCAACGACTTTAGCCGCATCCGTCAGGGTCTTTTGCGTGTGAACTAGCCATAGCAAATGCCAACGTCGAGACTCAACAGGGTCACCGCTAGCGAGATAGCGTGATTTAAGCTCGTCAGCTGAAAAATGAGGTTCGAGATGGAGAGGTCTAGGCATTCCTCAACCCTACACTATTTCGGGGGTATACAAGTCGGATTTGGTATGACTGACAAATCCAAAACCGCAAATCCAAAATCCAAAATCAATCTCACTTACCAATGCAAAAGCGGCTAAAGATGCGATCGAGAACGGATTCGGTCACGTCTTCGCCCGTGATTTCACCCAGAGATTGGATGGCGCTCCGCAGATCGATGCTCCAAAAGTCCAGCGGGAGTTGCTGAGCAATGGTGTCTTGCATATGCTGGAGCGCAGTTTTGGCACGGGTGAGCGCGGCAGACTGGCGCTGGTTGATCGCCAGGTCAAGGTTCGCGGCCGTGAGCTTGCCGGTCTGAGCAATGGTCAGAATCGCTTGCTCCAGTGCGTCGATGCCGTGATTTTGGGCGGCAGCGGTGTAAACCGTGGGCAGAGCGGGCGGGGGCGGCGGAAAAGCGCGATCGCTCCAAAACGTCGCCACTCCGCCATTCCCAGCCACCAGATCAACCTTGTTTACCACCAAAATCAGCGATCGCCCCTTGACCTGCTCATAGATTTCCTGGTCTGCGGCCGTCCAGCCCTGGGCAGCGTCGATGGTCAGCAACACCAGATCGGCGGCTTGGGCGGCCTGGCGCGATCGCGCTACCCCAATTTGCTCAACCATATCTTCGGCCTCGCGGATGCCAGCGGTGTCGAGCACCTGGATGGGGATGCCGCCGACGACCAACTGCGACTCGACCACATCGCGCGTCGTCCCCGGAAGTTCCGTCACAATGGCGCGATCGCTCCGGCTCCAGGCATTCAGCAGGCTAGATTTGCCGACATTTGGGCGACCGACAATCGCCACTTTTAGCCCGCTCCGCAATAGTTCGCCCCGGTCTGCCGTGTCGAGGAGCGCCGTCACTTGGGCGAGAACTTGCGCCAGTTGGGTTTTAATTAGGGCTTCATCCAGCGGTGGCAGGTCGTCTTCAAAGTCGATGCGGGCTTCTACTTCGGCCAGAATGTCGAGGCAGGTCGCCCGAAGCTGGCGGATGGGCTGGGCGAGCTTTCCTTGCAGGCCGGCGAGGGCGGACTGGGCCGCTTGGGGCGATCGCGCTCCCACCAGATCGGCAATGCTCTCGGCTTGCGTTAGATCAATGCGCCCGTTGAGAAAGGCCCGCAGCGTGAACTCTCCCGGCTCTGCCAGCCGCGCCCCACAGTCCAGGCAAGCCTGCAACACCTGCTGCACCGCCATCATGCCGCCGTGACAGTGAAACTCCACCACGTCTTCGCGGGTGTAGGAGCGCGGAGCCAGCATCAGCAACAGCAGCGCTTCGTCAATCACCGTCTGGGTCTGGGGTTGGCGCACATAGCCGTAGAGGATGCGGTGGCTGTCCCACGCCTGCTGTCCTGGCGCGTGGAATAGGGTACGGGCGATCGCCACTGCCTCGGCTCCCGACAAGCGTACAATGCCCACGCTGCCTTGAGCGGGAACAATTGCTGTGGCGATCGCCGCGATCGTGTCTTGTTTCAGAGCAGGAGCCGTCATGACGTGAAATCGAGGGACGCTCTTTTCAATCTACTGGCACTCGCCCCCAAACGCGCAAATGGGTGGATTAACCTGCGATGAACCGCTGTGATGCGCTACTCGACTCCTATCGGCAGCTTGACCTCCATCGGCAACCGGATGCAAAACTCCGTCCCCCAGCCCACCTCAGATTGAACGTCCAGGCTGCCGCCATGCTTTTCGACAACAATTTGACGGGCGATCGCCAACCCTAGCCCCGTTCCTTTCCCGACTCCCTTGGTCGTAAACAAATGATCAAAAATCTTGCCTCTGATCGTCGCAGGAATGCCGTTCCCATTGTCTCGAATCCGAATTTCGATTGCATTGGATTGCGTTAATGCGGTTTGGATGGTGATGGTCTGCGGCAAGGATTCCAACTCAGCAAAAGTCCTCTGTTGCGCGGCTTCATCCAGCGCATCAATGGCATTGGCCAAGAGGTTCATAAACACCTGATTGATCTGCCCTGGGAAACATTCAACATCCGGAAGATTGCTATAATTGGTCACCACTTGAATAGCTGGACGCTCGTCATTTGCTTTCAGTCGATGCTTCAGAATCAGAATGGTGCTATCAAGTCCCTCATGAATATCAAACGGTACTTTGTAATCTTTATCGGCTCTAGAGAAGGTTCTTAAGCTATTGCTAATGCTGCGGATGCGATCAATTCCCAACTGCATTGAGCCAATTAGCTTCGGCAGGTCTTCTTGAATGTATTCCAGGTCAATCGTTTCAATCTCTTCCTGAATTGCAGCCGTGGGATTGGGATATTCCTGTTGATATCGCTCAATCAGCCCAAACAGGTCATTAACATAATCTAAAGCAGGCCTTAGATTACCCGCAATAAAGCCAACTGGATTATTAATTTCGTGTGCTACCCCTGCCACTAAATTCCCTAGGGCTGACATCTTTTCGCTTTGCACGATCTGGAGTTGAGCATTTTTCAGTTCTAATTCTGCTCGTTTACGCTCACTAATATCCAGCAGCAATCCGTCCCAAATTAGAGTGCCATCGCCACATTTTTCCAGTCGAGCCTCCCCATGAATCCACTTAACAATTCCAGCGGTTGTGACAATTCGACCTTCCCATCGCCAGGGGGTCAGCGTTTGAATTGAATCGGCAATGGACTGCTGATGATCTGCGGCATCCTCTGGATGGATTCGATCGAGGAGAAGCTGCACATTGGCGATCGCCTCTTCAGCAGTCACTCCGTACAAGTCATAACAATCTGCACTCACATATGGCAGTGACAGGGAACCATCGGCAGTCATACGAAATTGGTAAACCACACCAGGAACGTTGTCTACTAAATTGTGAAAACGCGCCTGGACTGCGGTTAATTCATTCACAGATTGCTCTAGCTGCTCGGCATATCGCTGCGATCGCTCATACAACCGGGCATTTTCCAGCGAGATCGCGGCCTGACCGCAGAGCAAGTTAATTAGCTCGACCCGATCGCCCGCAAAGGTTCCAGCAGTTAGGTTATTTTCTAGATACACTAGCCCCAGCAGTTTACCCTGGTATAAAATCGGGCTGCACAAAACGCTCTGAACCTGGTGGGATTGGATATAAACATCAGTGGCAAATTGCGGATGCGCTGTGGCATTCGTAATGACCGCAGGTTGCAGGCTGCGTTTGACGCTGTTGATTAAGCTAATTGGCGCATCCTGGCTATTCTCCACAGGCACAGGGCGGGTCTGCACCTGCGCCTCTATCTGGCTGGCAGTCGTGAGGGTGGCGATCGCCCGGACGGTTAGCCCGTCGTCTTCCTGCAACATCAGCACACACTTATCGGCTCCCGCAGTTTGCATGACCGTGTGCAGCAATGTCGAGAGCAGTTTGTCGAGTTCAATTTCGCTAGAAAGGGTTTGAGAAGCCTTGAGAACTGCTACCAAATCCAGGGCATCGGAAACACTGGACGAAGAACTGCTGGAGGCAACCGTTCCAGCCGCAAAGACGGTTTCATTGACCGAGAGCGGCGTGCGAGTCTGTTGCAGAATGGGAGCCAGCAGTTGCGGGTAGCGGTGTTCTAGATCCGCCACTTTGGCTTTGGCTCCCCAGTGGGCATAGCCATAGTAGGCTTCTATCAAATAGTCTTGGGCAATTCGCTCCTTGCCCCAATCCAGGTAGAATTTGGCAGCCAGTTCGTTAGCCAGGGCTTCTTCCTGGACAAAGCCGTTTTGCTTGGTCGTGGCGATCGCCCCGTCGTAAAGATCGACCGCATCCGCCCGCTGATTCAAGACCCGATGATATTCAGCGGCCACCAGTTGCCAGCGATGTTGATGGTTAAAAGGGGCCTGTGTTGCCCAGTTTTGCAATTTAGCTTGATGCTCAGCAACACGCTTTAAAGTCCATTCTTGCTGGTCAGGAGGGGCATCAGGATAACGTCTAATTTGGATTAGCGCATCGTAGAACACCCAAATGACGACCTGGAAAAAACTACAAACCCCAATGGCATATTCTTCCAGATGCGTCGCGTGTTGTGCAGCAAGTTCATCTTGCTCGAAGAGATAACAGAGAAAAGTTTGATTGAGGCAAGTATGGAAAAGACTTGCAGTATCCTTGGCATCCTGAAGCAGCGGTAAAGATTCGTCAGCATTAAAAACTTCGCCTTGTAGGCGATAGGGAACTGCTGCCTGCCCCAATAAGTTCAGAACCGCCTGGAGATAGGTTTCATGGGATTTTAAGATCGTTTCCTGCTTCACCTGGTCAATCACTTGCCGATAGATCAGCATGTCTTCAGACAGTTCTTGGAGTCCTTTCCCAGACCAATACTGATAGTGGCTAGCCGTTAACAAGTTGAACGACACACATTCCCAATCACCTGTCTCTAAACCACTGTGATACCCTTCTAACAAAAAGGGAATGGAATTCCGCAGAGGCTCTTGCCAATGACGGATTAACGCATTGACGATGAACCAGGCGCGGCTTTTGAGCGGAGTGGCTTGAAGTTTTTCCAGCAAGGCTAGAGAGAGTTTTCCAAACTCGTAGCCCGTCGCCGTGTTGCCCATGATGCCGCACAACAAGAAGCCATAATCCGCGTAGGAAAAAATGGAGGTTGGGCAATTGCCATGCTGAGCGGAGAGTTCCACCTGCTTAAACACCAGCAGTGGGAGCAGGGCAGGCGAAGCGAACGCGGCGGCTGGCACTAGACGAGTTAAGATTTGCATCGCCGCTAAATGGTTAGGATCTTGCATCGGGGGCAGATCCAGTAAACTCAGCGGGGTGCGTCCTGCCCAGGCCTTTTGAGAGCGCTCAAAGGCCTCACCCGCATAGGCAGGGGTGGGCTGAGCCGGAAATTCAATGCCTAATGATTTCAGAATTTGCAAGCCCATCTCGATGACTTCGAGGAAGCGCCCTTGCCCTTGCAGAGCCAGGCTGCGGGTTTCGTAGACTTTGATGCAATCGAGTAAAGAAGTCGCCTTCTGTAAGACTATTTCACTCCAGATTTCCAAATCCTCGAACCGGGTCGTCAAGTAGGCTGCATCCAGGCGATGGTGATGCAGTTCCAGGGTAAAGGCGTAGTGTTTGGTCCAGGCATCTTCTGGCAAGAGTTCAATGGCTTGGTTCAAATAGGCGAGCGCAGCGCTGTAGGCGTTGGAACTAAGAGCTTTGCGCCCCGCCATTAGATTCAGCCGCGCCAGTTCAAACCGCTCAGTCGGATTTGTAATCAGGTCGATGCTGGGATTTAAGTGGCCGACAATTTCAAATATCCGCTCTTCTTGAGTGGTGGTTGAAAGATGACTCAATAATCGGCAGCCGATACGGTAGTGAATCGAGGCTCTCTGTTCTTCAGGAATAAGAGAGTAAGCGGCCTGTTGAACGCGATCGTGTACAAATCGATAGATTGAGTTGACGGAACTTTCTGGATCAGCCTGTGCTGCGTCGTGGAAGAATTTGTAGACCTGGCTAGTCGGTAAGATCAACTCTTCCTGTAAGGCTGTCCACAGTGCGATCGCCGTATCCGTGGAGGATTGTTCGGAAACAATGGCTAGGGTTGCTATGTCAAACTGCGCCCCAATGCAAGCCGCCAGCTTCAGAACTGTTTGAGTTTCGGGCGGCAACTTTGACAGTTGACCTGCCACAAACTCCACCACATCGTCGGTTAGGGAGAGCGATCGCACTTTTGCTACATCACACTGCCAGTAACCCGCCTGCCAGTCGAAGGTGATCAGCTTTTCCTCATGTAGCGCCTTGAGGAACTGCGTGGTGAAAAAGGGATTGCCTTTGGTTTTTTGATACACCAACTCGGTCAACGGCAATGCGCGATCGCCCTCACAGCTTAGGGTATCCGCAATCAGCTGATTAATATCGGCCTGGCTGAGGGGCGCTAGAGTCAGGGTGTTGACAACTGCCTCGCCTTTCTGGATGTCATTGAGCGCCAGCATCAGCGGATGGGTTGCAAAGACTTCGTTATCTCGATACGCCCCAATAATGAACAGATGCCCCGCCGCTTGTGGCCCCATCAATACCTGTATCAGATTGAGCGAGGCAGAATCTGCCCACTGCAAGTCGTCAAGGAACATCACCAGGGGATGCGCTGGAGTCGCGAATACCTGGACAAACTTCTGAAACAGCAAATTGAAGCGGTTTTGGGCGGCATTGCCGGAGAGTTCTGGGGCGGGCGGCTGCTTGCCGATGATCTGCTCCAGTTCTGGAATCACCTCAATCAACACCTGCCCGTTTTCGCCCACCGTCGCCAGGATTTTGTCTTTCCAGTGCGCCAGTTGCTCATCCGTTTCGCTGAGCAGTTGTCCCATCAGGTCGCGAAACGCCTGCACAAACGCGGAGAAGGGAATGTTTCGCTGAAACTGGTCATACTTGCCCTTGATGAAATAGCCGTTCCAGCGAACGATCGGCTTATGCACCTCATTGACGACCGCAGTTTTGCCAATGCCAGAAAAGCCCGCCACCAGCAGCAATTCAGACGCGCCATTGGCCACTCGTCCAAATGCTTCCAGTAGGATTTGCACCTCCGCCTCGCGGCCGTAGAGCTTTTCGGGAATCAGGAAGCGATCGCACACATCCCGCTGCCCCAACTCAAACCAGGCATGTTTGCCCACCGTCTGCCACTCTTGCTGACACCGGATCAGGTCGTGCTTGAGTCCGATGGCGCTTTGATAGCGGTCTTCGGCATTCTTCGCCATCAGCTTGCGGACGATCTCGCCCAGCATAATGGGCAGATCAGGATTGATATCACATACGGATGGTGGCTGGGTGGCCAGGTGGCAGTGCATCAGTTCCATTGGGTCAGATGACTGGAAGGGGAGTTGTCCTGTCAACAGTTCAAACAGCGTCACGCCCAAGGAATAGAAATCGCTGCGGTAATCGATGCCCCGGTTCATGCGTCCGGTTTGCTCCGGTGAGAGGTAGGCGAGGGTTCCCTCTAGCCCGTTGGGGCTTTGAACCTCCTGGGTTTCTCTGGGCAACAGAGAAGCCACGCTAAAGTCAATTAGCTTGACCTGTTTTGTTTCAGGATGAATCAGAATGTTGGCTGGCTTGAGGTCTTTATGCACCACGCGATGCTGGCACAGGTCATGGAGAATATCGGTCAGTTGCAGAGCGATCGCCAGAATTTCCGGCAGCTTCAACGACTGCTGCTGCACATACTTGCCCAGGGCCACCCCGCCCCAATCCTCCATCACCAGCGCATAGCCGCCGCCCACAGATTCCAGGCTGACTGGCTGAACGACCCCCGGAATGTTGAGGTTGTGGGCAATGGTGTACTGATTGCGAAACTGGACTAGTTCACTAAAGGTTGGATACTCGCGTCGCAAGACCTTAATCACCACGGGCTGCTGCGAGCTTGTTTGCACCGCTCGGTAGACTGCCGTTCGAGAACCCAGATAGAGGTGTTCGACGAGGGTGTAGCCTTTGATCGTAGGGGCATGAAAAGGGGCGTTTCCTGGAGCTTTCATAGGTCTGAACGAGCAGTATGAACCCGAAGCAATGACATCATCTCTAAAGTTCCCTTTTAGAGGGCGATCGCACCATAAACGTCCAAATTCTCTTGCTTTGGACTGCTGGAATGATCCCTTTTTCGCCCAGGCTAGGGGTTGCAGTAGGCACACTGAGCGGGGTCGGCAAAGTCCTGCCCATCGGGATAGCGCACGGTTTCAGTAAAGCCGCACTGGGCGCAGCGGTAGAGGGCGGCTAGCGTCAGGTTCGTGGGCGCGTGGCAAAGGGCGCAGGGCAATCCGGGCTGGCGATCGCCCACATCGAAACCGGGCGCATGGCACTGGGGACAGGTCTGTTGCAGCTTGCGGATCAGGTCTTGCGTTGCGAGGGCGATCGCCTTCATCCGCGTGGGGTTCATCATGGCCCGCATGTCGGTTTCCAGATGGGCGCGGCCGTGGCGCTTGAGGGTCGCGGTCACGATTTCTCGGAGCTGGTCTTCCTGCGTGATGCCCTTATGGATCTCCGTGGGGTCGCTGCCCTCTGCCGCAGGCATCACCACCAGCCCGTGACTGGGAAACCCTGCCGATTGGGCAAATTTCAGCGCTGCCTCCAGGCTGTCTACCTGCTGATGGCTATAGTTGGTGTCTGGCGTAGCGGCGTGGCCCGCGATCTCCAGCCCATGCCGCCGATCGACCAATAGCACCAGTTCTCGATTGAGCGGCACGTAGGGCATCAGCGGATGGGGCCCAAAGCTGCCCTCGCTGGCGATCGCCAACTCTGTTCCCAGCGCTGCCCCCAGATGTTCCAGCGCGTGCATTGCCTTGAGCCGTGCCGTCGCTAGCTGATCTGCCGGCCGCTTGATATCGCGGGTAAACGTACCAAACTGGTCGCTGTCAAACCCATCGGGAACCACGATTTCTAGCGCGAAGGCGGACGTGAGGAGAGGGGCGATCGCCGCCTCCTTGCGATGCATGGTCGCCAAAATAGCCGTGCGTCCGGTAAACCAGTGGGAAGACATCGGGGAGCCTGAGAGAAGGATGGGAGGACTGAAGCGTTATTTTACCTTACCTGCCCTTGCATGACCGATCCCGCCATGCCCCATTATCGGGCCACCGTCACCGGAAACCGCAGTTCAAACGGCGTAAACGTCCCCGACGTGACGGGGCGACCGCGCAAGACTAGCTCGTAAGCGCCAGCGCGAGGGAAGGTGACGGTGGCTCCGGGAATGCCTTGGCGACCTTCGGCGGAAACGGCTTGCAGCGTGGGCGACAGAATGGGCGCATCCCCTTGGCGGCGCGGGCGGGCGTAAACCTCAAGCTGGCAGGTGCAGGCGGAGAGGGGAATCGTCTGGCCGCCGCGTCGCGCCAGCGCAAACCAGACCTGGCTGGCAACTCCGGCGCGGGGATTGTCTCGTGGCTCGATATGCACCGTGCCGCCGACCTCGCCCGACACCTGCACCTGATGGGCGCTGGCCGGATCGATGGGGGATAGACCAATCCTGCCTGCCGCCATCGACAGACCCAGCAGCGCCAGCAGGCTTGCATTACGAACGACGAGAGCGGGATTCTGCATACCATTCCTCCTGACCAAACCCTTTCCAGACCCAGCGGCCGCGCAGCAGCAAGACGCTGAGGGTTGCCCCGCTGAGGGCGATCGCCCCTGCCCAGTGCCAGCCTGTGGCCGACACGCCCAGGTAGGTAGAACCAATGGCGATCGCGTGAATCGTTGCCAGCAGCAGGGCAGGAACCGAAAGCAGGTGCAGCGGCCGCCAGGTTTCCCCCAGCCACTTTTGCGCCCGGTCGAAGCTCGTCAAGGCAGCGGGGAGCATCGCCAGCAGGGCAACCGCTCCAGCGGCGATCGCCCCTTGGTGTTGTGGCAGCATGAAGGCGATCGCCTGCCAGTTCCAGCCCCAGGTGTGTTCCGCCATGTGCAGCGTGTGCGCCGCCGCCAATATAAACGCCCCCACGCCCAGCGCCCGCCGCACCCTTAGCAGCCCACCCCACAGACGGCTGAGGGGTCGGGCCACCAGCGCCAGCATCAGGCAGAGCAAACTGGCGTGGCCGGTGAAGTCCGTCATCGTGTCGCCTGTCCGCAGCAGCGTCACAATACCAATGCTCAGCGTCACCCAGCCGCCCAGTCGATAAAACTGGCTGCGCTGATCGGCGCTCAGCCACGCCGCAGACGTGCCCACGCCCAGCATGGTCGGCAGCGTCCCCAGCCCAAAGGCTAGCATGGTGGCGCTGCCCAGCCAGGGATTGCCCGTGTCGGCCGCCTTGATCTGGGCTGCGTAGAGAAATCCGCAGGGAAACAGACCCCAAACCGCGCCAAGCAGCAGGGGCGTAGCCACATGGGAGCGCTTGCCGAGTCGCTGCATCAGGCGACCGAGCCGCTCGTGCAGCCTGCCCGCCATCAGGGGATGCAGCAGCGGCACCCTGGGCAGCAGGCTCGGCGCAATCTGCACCAGCCCAAACCACACCAGCAGTCCGCCCGTCAGCAGCGCCATCAGCCGCCTGACCAGACTACCTACGCCCGCGAGTTGCCCACCAGCCAGCACAACCGAGCCGACTGCACCGATTGCCAGCCCCACCAGCGCATAGCTGAGGATGCGCCCCATATTCAAGAGGACGTGAAAAATAAACTGCTGCCAGGGGGTCGGGGGCTTGTCCTGCACCTTTGCCAGGGAAAACGCCGCCGTCAACGGGCCGCACATTCCCACACAGTGTCCAAAACTCCCCAGAAACCCCAGGGTCATGACTAGCAGCAGATCCACCATGCCTGCTCAACGAAACCTGTATGCTGCAACGAAATACATTCCAAAGCGCTAGAAATTCCCAAGGCGCTAGAATTTCATGGCTCCAAACATGAGGATTCTAGACGAGAGGACTCTAGACATAAGGCTGATGGCAGGTGAAAGGGGCCAAACGGCGCGATCGCCCTTGACGTTTCGAGGTTCCTCTACCCTAACGGCCGTCCCGTGGGATGTCAAAAGACGGGCTGTCAAAGTTAGACGGCTAGACGGCGGGGGGAAATTAGCCGGGGCAGTTCCCCGTCCAGCAACCGTGGTGAGGCTGAGGCTGCTGCGAGATATCTTCCTGTGGATCTGCAGCGGTAAGATGAAGAAATATTGCTAACTTGAGGCAACCCATGACGGCGAACGTTGAAATTTACACTTGGAGTACCTGTCCGTTTTGCATTCGCGCCAAGGCTCTGCTGAATAAGAAGGGCGTGGACTTTACGGAATATTGCATCGACGGCGATGAAGCCGCCCGCGCCGAAATGGTAGATCGCGCCAACGGTCGCCGTTCCCTGCCGCAGATCTTTATTGATGGCGTTCATGTGGGCGGCTGCGACGACCTGCACGCGCTGGATCGGCAGGGTAAGCTAGACGCGATGCTGGCAGGGGTCTGAGCAAGAGAGGCGGAGGGGCAAAGCGCTGGCTTGATGTCTGGGCGATCGGCCACCCCGCTCTCTTGCGCTCTGCCGCTGCCTCGCGCTGTTCTGCCCTTCGGTTCACGTCCTCAATCCCCGACTTTATTTCCCGACTCCATTTATGAAACTTGCCTTCATCATTGATCCGATCCACCGCCTCGATCCTGGCCATGATACCAGCGTGGCGCTGATGGAGGCGGCGCAGCAGATGGGGCATGAGGTGTGGATTACGGAGGCGAATCGGCTGTCGGTGGTGGGCGGCAGGGCCTATGCTCAGCTTCAGCCTGTGCGGTTGGTTCCGGTCGAACTGGTAGAAGGGCGCTGGGTGGCGGCGGAGGTGTGGTTTGAACTGGGCGATCGCCAGTTTTTGCCGCTAGACAGCCTGGATGCGGTGTTCATGCGGACTGATCCGCCGGTGGATATTCCCTATCTGTATGCCACCTACGTTCTGGACTATGTGAACCCGGACAGGACGCGGGTCATCAATTCCCCGGCGGGGCTGCGGGCGGCTAATGAAAAGATGTATGCGCTGCAATTTACGGGAGCGATTCCTGAAACCATTGTCACCGCGGACAAGCAGGTGATTCGCGAGTTTGTGGAGCGGCAGGGCGCAGCCGTGATGAAGCCCCTGGGCGGCAAGGCGGGCGAGGGGATTTTGTTTGCTGAACCGGGCGATCGCAACTTGAATTCACTGATCGAAATCAGCACGCAGCAGTTTCGCGTGCCCATCATGGTGCAGGAGTATCTACCCGCGGCCAAAGACGGCGACAAGCGCGTGATCTTGCTAAACGGCGAACCCATCGGCGCAGTGAACCGCATCCCGACGGGCAAAGAGTTTCGTGGCAATATGGCGGTGGGCGGGCGCGTAGCAGCGGTGGAGATTACCGAGCGCGATCGCCAAATTTGTGAACAGATTGCCCCGGCTCTGCGCCGCGACGGGCTAGTCTTCGTGGGCATCGACATCATCGGCGGCCACCTTACCGAAGTCAACGTCACCAGCCCTACGGGCATTCGAGAAATCGATCGGCTCAACGACGTTCGCCTGGGACAGCAGGTCATGGACTGGCTGAGTCGGCAATTGGGCACAGAACGTTAGCTCGTCCTGATAGTAGTCTGTGATTTCTGCATTACCACACCGCTATCTCTCGTATCCCAAACTACAATCCAGGGTGATGTGTTCTAGTAGGGTCAAGTATTGGGATTTGTAAAGCCCCTGGCTCTAAAGGGCTGAATATTTTAGAAACAGGGCATTTTTTCGGAGTATGCAGCAGTTACCCAGATTTTGTAGTACGCCTGTATGGGTTATTCTGTTTCCGTTTGCTCAATTTTGTTAGCAATGAGGTGAGTTGGATGAGTCAGTTGTGGTATCCGTCGGGGCGATCGCCCCTGAAACGACGCAAGTTTTTACAGTATGGGGCGATCGCCGCTGGCACAGGTCTTGTCGCTGCCTGCGCCTCTCAAGCACCAACCTCGACCGAAGCGCCGGCCAGTCCTGCGGCTGGTGCTAGCCCTGCGTCCGGTGAGCTAACCAAAATCACCTACGGCACCAACTGGTATGCCCAGGCAGAACACGGCGGCTTCTATCAGGCGGTTGCCACGGGCTTATACAAAGATGCAGGGCTGGACGTGACCATTAGCATGGGCGGGCCCCAGGTCAACGGCACGCAGTTGCTCATGGGCGGCGCGATCGACTTTTTCATGGGCTACGCGGCCGATGCCATCAAGGCCGTCGAAGAGGGCATCCCAAAAGTCACCGTCGCCGCTATCTTCCAAAAAGATCCACAAATCCTGATGGCGCATCCTGGCACGGCCGACTCCCTCGAAGACCTGAAGGGTCGCCCCATTTTTGTCTCCTCCTCAGCAAACGTCACCTACTGGCCGTTTTTGAGAGCCAAGTTTGGCTTTACCGACGACCAGAAGCGCCCCTACAACTTCAACCCCGGCCCATTTTTGCAGGACAAGCAAACCGCGCAGCAGGGCTATCTCAGCTCCGAGCCATTGGCCATTAAAAAAGAAGGTGGCTTTGACCCGGTTGTGTTTTTGATTGCAGACTATGGTTATGAACCCTACTCCACAACCATCGAGTGCAAGCGCGAACTGGTCGAAAGCAACCCCGACCTGGTGCAGCGGTTTGTGGATGCCTCGATTAAGGGCTGGTACAGCTATCTCTATGGCGATCCATCGCCGGGTAACGAGCTAATCAAGAAAGATAACCCGGAGATGACCGATGAGCAAATCGCCTATGGCATCGAGAAGATGAAGGAATACGGCATTGTCGATTCGGGCGACGCACAGGTGAAAGGCATCGGCGCAATGACCGAGGAACGCTGGAAATCCTTCTTTGACACGATGGCAGCAGAGGGTGTGTTTAAGCCAGAAACCGACTATACCAAGGCCTACACGCTCCAATTTGTCAACAAAGGCCCGGATGCGTATAAGGTCTAAGTCGAGTACGGTGTAAATGAAGCGCAGCAGGTGTAGCGGATCTGGCGCAACTGGTTCCGCTGCCCTGCTACCTAACTAGGCTTGTGCAACTAGTCTCGCTCCAATAGTTTTAAGGAACCCCATCGCATGAACACCCCAGCGGCGTTTACGCTTAGCGATGTCAGTAAGGTCTATTCCAACGGCACGGTGGCGCTGCAAAACCTCGACCTGACGGTGCATGAGGGGCAGTTTGTCAGCCTGTTGGGCCCGTCGGGCTGTGGCAAAAGCACCGTGCTGCGGATGGTGGCAGGGCTGGGCAAGATGAGTTCGGGTAATTTGTACTGGGGCGGCAGTTCCCAGCGGAAGCTGGCCTACGTCTTTCAAGATGCGGCGCTCATGCCCTGGGCAACGGTGGAAGATAACGTGGCGCTGCCGCTGAAGCTGTCGGGCCTGTCGAAAAGCGCGGCGCGGGAGGCGGTGCAGGAGGCGATCGCCCTGGTGGCCCTGCAAGGATTTGAAAAAGCCTACCCGCGAGAACTCTCTGGCGGAATGCGGATGCGCGTTTCCATCGCCCGCGCCCTGGTGACAAAGCCGGAAATCTTGCTGATGGACGAACCCTTTGGGGCGCTGGACGAAATGACCCGCAGCAAGCTCAACAGCGACCTGCTGAACCTGTGGGGGCAGAAGCAGTGGACGGTGGTGTTTGTAACCCACAATATCTACGAAGCGGTGTACCTGTCGAACCGTGTGGTGGTGATGGCGGCGCGACCAGGGCGGGTGGTGGCCGACGTGGCGATCGCCGCTCCCTACCCCCGCACTGAGGAGTTTCGCACCACGCCATTGTTTAACGACTACTGCCGCGACATTTCCAACAGCCTGTCTCGCGCCGCTGGGCAGACGGCTGCATTGCACCCCAGCGACAGTATTTCTGCCAGCGTCGTGAACCAGCCTGCATAGCGCTAACCTGATTTCGCGCCAACCTGATTTCATAAGGCAGCATTCCGATGGCCAATCTGTTTGACGTATCTCGCCAGCCCGAAGCCTCTGCCCCATCCTCGGAGTCTGGCCAACCGTCCCAACTGCAACGCCTACTCTCGCCTGATATCCTGGCTCCGATTATCGTAGGCCTGTTGATGCTGGCGCTGTGGGAAATTGGCGTGCGCCTGACCAACACACCGCCCTACATCCTGCCAGGGCCGATTCTAGTGCTGCAAACGCTGGTGCGGGAATGGGGGACGCTGTTCCCCTCGCTGCTGATCACGATGAAAATCACGCTGTTTGCCTTCCTGGCAGCGGTGGTGTCGGGCCTGCTGGTTTCTGTGCTGTTTACCCAGAGCAAGTGGATCGAGCGCAGCTTCTTTCCCTACGCGGTGATTTTGCAGACGACCCCGATTGTGGCGATCGCCCCTCTGATCATCCTCTGGGTGCGGCAGTTGGTTCCGGGCACTGCGTCTACCTTCGTATCGCTGGTGATCTGCGCCTGGCTGGTGGCCTTTTTCCCTATCCTGTCCAACACGACTCTAGGACTCAACAGTGCCGACCATAACCTGATCAACCTGTTTCAGCTTTATCGCGCCTCCCGCTGGCAAACCCTGCGCTACCTGCGGCTGCCCAGCGCCTTGCCCTATTTCCTGGGCGGCTTGCGAATTAGCGGCGGGCTGGCGCTGATCGGCGCGGTTGTTGCAGAGTTTGTCGCGGGCACAGGCGGCACTAGCTCTGGGCTGGCCTACCAAATCCTGATCTCCAGCTTCAACCTCCAGATTCCCCGCATGTTTGCTGCCCTCTTGCTGACTACTGTCCTGGGCATCCTAATTTTTGTCTTGCTAACGATGCTTTCCGACCGCCTCCTGCGCCACTGGCACGAAAGCGCTGTCCGCCGAGAAAATTAGCGCAGTGGCTCGTAGTAAGCGCTTATTATCAACCCAAGTTCTAGCTGTGATACGGCACTAGGATGATGTTTTCAGTGGCTCGTAGTAAGCGCTTCAGCGCTAAAGCGCTTATTGCCAACCCAAGTTCTAGCTGTGACGTAGCACTAGGATGATGTTTTCGGGGGCAGCCAGTAGGCAGAGCCGTTGCGTTCCCGCTGGAGCAGGCCATGTTCAAACAGTTCGCGGCGGAGTAGAGCCGGGTCGCAGAACGTGTGATGTTCATTGAGGAGCTGGTTTACCTCGCGTTCAGTATAGGTTCTGCCCGCAGCGAATTTTTCAGCCAGATACCACAGTACCAGCGTTTGCACCCGCGCTCGATTGCGCTTGGACGGCCAGCGCGTCACCCGGCCCTGATCATCCAGGTAGGGCTGGAGTTCTGTAAAGTCGATCATTTCATCCCGCTCCTCCGTCTAATTTGGGATTTTGGATTGGCGATTTTGGCGCATGATCTAGAGGGCACCTCGAAACATACCAATCCTGCGCTCCCAAGCAATCCTACACGCCTAAGCAACGATATCTCGTCGATTGGAGTAGTTCAAATGCCCCGATCCCGGATTTATCGAAGTGCCCTAAAGCTGGTTTTGCGATAGTTGCGATAGTTTTGCGAACTGCCAGCCAATCCTCAATTTCATAATTTCTACACGATGCCGCACCTCGATTTCGCCCGCCTGAATGAACCGCACTACTGGCTGTGCAACGCCCATGTGCCCCGGCCGCTGCTGCCTGATTCGCTGGTCTTGCCTGAGACGGCGGGCATTCTGGCGCAGGATAACCTGGCGCGGGTGGATCTGGAAATTTTGGATGGCGTAATTCGCGGGATTCGCCCCAGTGCGGATGCGGCGGGTGAGGCAGGAGGAGAACCCGTGCCGACGGTTGACCTGAAGGGCGGCATGGTGTGGGCTGGGCTGGTCGATCTGCATACGCATCTGGACAAGGGGCACGTTTGGGGGCGATCGCCCAACTATTCTGCAACCTTCGAGGAAGCGCTGGAGACAATCCGCGAAGATGCCAGCAAACATTGGGACGCAGAGGATGTCTATCGCCGCATGGAGTTTGGGCTAAAGTGCAGCTATGCCCACGGCACGACTGCCCTCCGCACCCATATCGACTCCTTTGGCGACCAAGCGGCCGTGAGTTGGAGCGTGTTTAATGCGCTTCAGCAAGACTGGAGCGATCGCCTGGCGCTAAAAGCCGTTTCCCTGGTAACACTGGACTACTACCAGACTCCTGAGGGCGAAATCTTAGCCGATCTGGTCGCCGAGATGGGCGGCATTCTGGGCGGCGTGACGGAAATGGGCCCCCATTTGGAAGCCCAGCTTGATCGCCTGTTTACCCTCGCCATTGACCGGGGCCTCGACATCGACCTGCACACCGACGAAAGCGGCGACCCCAACGACATTACCCTGCGCTACGTGGCCGAGGCCGCCCTGCGCCACGACTTTCGCGGGCAGATTGTCTGCGGCCATTGTTGCAGCCTGGCCGTGCAGTCTGACGACGAAGCCCAGAAAACCATCGACTTGGTGAAAGCTGCCCGCATTGGCGTGGTCAGCCTGCCTATGTGCAATTTGTATCTGCAAGACCGAAATCAGCGCTCAGCCCTGAAGGGGCAGGCGGCGGCTTCGTCTCCCCCTGGCGCTCACCCACCTGCCCTGCGACAAGCTCCCACCCGCACCCCCCGCTGGCGTGGCATTACGCTGCTGCACGAACTGAAACATGCGGGCATTCCGGTGGCGATCGCCAGCGACAACTGCCGCGATCCGTTCTATGGCTTTGGCGACCACGACGGGCTGGAGGTGTTCACCCAGGGCGTGCGGATTGCCCAGCTCGATGCGCCCTATGGCGACTGGAGTCGGGTGGTGACGACCACACCGGCCGACCTGATGGGTTTGCCCACCGTGGGACGAATTGCGCCGGGGCTACCCGCCGATCTGATTCTCTGCACAGCACGCTACTTCAGCGAACTGCTGGCCCGTCCCCAGGGCGATCGCACGGTATTGCGCCAGGGCAAACCCATCGACACGACCCTGCCCGACTACGCAGAGCTAGATGATCTACTGCTGAAGTAGCGCTGACCCGGGTTGCCCAGGGCAGAACGGACCCAGGGGGCGACCTGCCACGAGTGCCGCCTGCGAACAATGCTTCTGATTTTTCAATACTAAAAACTTATCGCCTGGGGAAAGGGCTTGCCTGTAGTAGAGGGGGATACAGTTCTCAGCCGTCTGTCCGTCTTAGCATCAGCGCATTGACTAGGACGTTGACCGCTCACGCACCTACAGGTTTTCCTTCAAATTCCTATGACAGCCACGTTCGCCCTGCCTCGGGATTGCACCTTCAGCCCTTCTGACTGGGAAGCGCTCGCCCCATTCTGGTATCCCGTTGCCTTTGCCCACGACGTTGCCGATAAGCCCGTGGGGGTGCGCCTGCTCGATGAGCGACTGGTGCTTTACCGGGCGGGCGACGGCGGCGTAATGGCGGCAAAAGACCTCTGTCTACATCGCGGCGCTCCCCTGAGCATGGGCTGGGTCGAAGATGGCGAACTGGTCTGCGCCTACCACGGCGTTCGGTATACCCAAGATGGCCAATGCGTCTGCATTCCGGCTGCCCCCGATGCCGCGATTCCCAAGCGTCTCCGCCTCACGACCTATCCGGTGCGAGAACAGTACGGACTAATCTGGGTACGGCTGGTGGACAATGGCCCGGTTCCCTTCCCTGAATTTGATGCCTGGAATGACCCCGACTATATCCAGATCATTCCCGACTCAGTTTATCTAGACGCGGCGGCGGGTCGTCAGATCGAGGGTTTTCTAGATGTCAGCCACTTTGCCTTTGTCCACAAAGACTCCTTTGGGGAGCAGGATAATCCTGAAGTGCCCGACTATCCCGTGACCTTCACCGAGGGCGGATTTACGGCAGACTACGTGAGTTCCGTCAGCAATCTGCCCCACGGCTACAAACACCTCAGCCCGCCAGGGTTTCATTGGCGGCGGCTGTTTCAGGCCTGGCTGCCGTTCACGGTCAAGCTCTCGGTCACCTTCCCCAACGGAATGCTGCATATTCTGAATGCGGCCAGCCCCATTTCAGCCCGCAAGACCCGCGTATTTTCGCCCCTCTGCCGCAACTTTGATAAAGACGCACCGTTGGAAGAAACGCTGGCATTTAATCACCAGGTTTTTGGCGAAGACAAGGCCATCGTTGAAGAACTCTGGCCCGAAGATCTGCCCATCAACCTGGCGGATGAAGTTCACATCGCGGGCGACAAAAGCTCTATTACCTACCGCAAGCTGCTGGCCAAGCTGGGACTGGGGCGATCGTTTACGAGCTAATTGATTCGCAAATGCACTTGCGTAAATCGCGCTAAATCGCGCAAGTTAGATCGCCGGCCCGCTGGCTGAAGCGGAGATTTTCGCTATAGTCGATGGGGCAATCGATGATGGCAGGCACGTCCTGTGCCAGCGCTTCTTTGAGCGTGGGGATAAAGTCGGTGGTTGCAGAAATTCGGTAGCCTTTCAGCCCCATACTTTCCGCCAGTTTCACAAAGTCGGGATTGGTGAACTTGATAAACGCCGACTCGCCGAAGTGGTTGTGCTGCTTCCATTCGATCAGTCCGTAGCCGCCATCGTTGAAGATAATGGTGACGAACGGCGTGCCGATGCGGAGTGCGGTTTCTAGCTCCTGATTGTTCATCATGAAGCCGCCGTCTCCCGTTACCGCGACCACTTTGCGGTTTGGAGCGACCAGCTTGGCGGCGATCGCCCCTGGAATGGCAATCCCCATTGCCGCGAAGCCGTTGGAGATAATGCAGGTATTGGGGCGATCGCAGTGATAGTGTCGCGCCATCCACATCTTGTGCGCCCCTACGTCCGAAATGACGATATCTTCGGGGCCCATCACCGTTCGCAAATCGTGGATCAGCTTTTGCGGCTTGACGGGAAAGCTATCGTCCTTGGCGTGTTCCTCATAGTCGGCCAGAATGTCTTTTCGCAGGTGAATGGCGTAGGGTTCGGGCTTGTCTTGGCGATCGCTCCGCCGCAGAATTTCTTCCAGCGAATCGGAGATATCGCCAATCACTTCTGCCAGCGGAATGTAGCTGCTGTCGATTTCCGCAGGGGTGGCGTTGATGTGAATAATTGGGATCTCACCCGTGGGGTTCCAGCGCTTGGGTGAATACTCGATCAGGTCATAGCCAATGGCAATCACCAAATCGGTATTGTCGAATCCGCAGCTAATGAAGTCGCGCTGCTGCAAGCCGACAGTCCACAGCGCCAGACGATCGGTGTAGGGAATCACGCCCTTGCCCATGAATGTGTTGGCGACGGGAATATTGAGCGATCGCGCAAAGTTCGTTACCGCATCGCTGGCATGGGAGCGAATCGCGCCATTGCCCACAAGAATGATGGGATTCTGGGCTTGCGAAATAGCAGCGGCGGCTCGTTCAATGCTGTTAAACGACGCATACACTTTTTCGATCGCCTCTTTTCGTAGCGGCGTTCCCTCCACCGTCATTGCCGCGATATTTTCCGGGAGATCAATGTGTACGGCACCGGGTTTTTCGCTTTGTGCAATCTTGAACGCCTTGCGAACAATTTCTGGAGTGATGCTCGGTCGCACGATTTGCGCGTTCCATTTCGTGACGGGTGAAAACATCGCGACCAGATCGAGGTACTGATGCGATTCAATATGCATCCGATCTGTACCCACCTGCCCGGTAATGGCCACCAGCGGCGCACGATCCAGATTCGCATCCGCCACGCCCGTCATCAGGTTCGTCGCGCCGGGCCCTAGCGTAGACAAACACACGCCCGCCTTGCCCGTCAGCCGCCCATACACATCCGCCATAAACGCCGCGCCCTGTTCATGTCGCGTGGTGATGAACTTGATGGACGAATGCTTCAGCGCTTCCAGGACATGCAGGTTTTCCTCGCCGGGTAGACCGAAGATATATTCCACACCTTCGTTTTCCAGACATTTCACAAGCAGTTCGGCGGTGTTGAGAGAGGTTGGGGTCATAGGGGTTTCCTGTAGGGATGAGGAGAGCAAAGAGGGTATAGGAGGGAAGAAAGAACGTGATCCGTCCTTACTTAATCCAGACGGTTTTGACATTGACGAATTCCAGAATGCCTTCGCGGCCCAGTTCGCGGCCATAGCCGGAGCGCTTGATGCCGCCGAAGGGGAGGCGCGGGTCAGATTTCACCATGCCGTTGAGGAAGACGCTGCCTGCTTCCAGTTCTGCAACGAGGCGATCGCCCTCTTCGGGAATTTCCGTCCAGGCACTCGCGCCCAGCCCAAAGGGGGTGCTGTTGGCCAGACGGATGGCGGCATCCAGGTCGGGCACGCGGAAGACCGTGGCAACAGGGCCGAAGATTTCTTCCTTGGCAATGGGGGCATCGGGCGGCACATCGACGATAATCGTCGGCGGGTAAAAATTGCCCTGACTCAGGTTAGCATCGGCTTTGGTGGGCACGTCGTCCGGGTCGCCGCCGATCAGCACCCTGCCGCCCGCCTCGATGCAGGCTTCGACCTGGTGGTGAACTTCATGCAAGATGGCGGGTGTGGCCAGTGGCCCGATTTGGGTTTCGGGCAGCAGCGGATCGCCCATTTTCAGTGCTTTGTATTTCTCAACTAAGGCTTGAATGAACGCATCGGCGATCGCCTCTTGCACGATAAAGCGCTTGGCCGCGATGCAGGACTGACCATTGTTAATCATGCGGGCCGTCACGGCCATCGACACGGCCGCATCCAAATTGGCGCTGGCCATGACGACGAACGGATCGCTGCCGCCCAACTCCAGCACAGTTTTCTTGAGATGCTTCCCAGCGGTGGCGGCGAGGCTGGCTCCGGCGGGTTCGCTGCCTGTCAGCGTGGCGGCCTTGATGCGATCGTCTGCGACGATTTGCGCCACCTTATCTGCGCCGATCAGCAGTGTTTGAAACGCACCTTTTGGAAATCCAGCCCGCTCGAGAATGTCCTGAATTGCCAGGGCCGACTGGGGCACATTGGAGGCGTGCTTGAGCAAGCCCACGTTGCCCGCCATCAGCGCCGGAGCCGCAAACCGAAACACCTGCCAGAAAGGAAAATTCCACGGCATCACTGCCAGCACAATCCCCAGCGGTTGGTAGATCACGTAGCTGCGGCTGGCATCGGTTTCGATAGGCACGGGTGCGAGGAATTTCTCGGCGTTTTCGGCGTAAAAGCGGCAGACCCAGGCAGATTTTTCCACTTCGGCAATCGACGGGCCGATGGGCTTGCCCATTTCGAGGGTCATTAATTTGCCAAATTCAGCTTTTTCTCGTTCTAGAATTTCGGCAGCGGCAGAGAGCCACTGGGCCCGCTGCGCCAGGGGTGTATGACGGTAGGACTCAAACGTATGCTGGGCAGCGTCGATGGCGCGGGCGATCGCCCCATCGCTCAGTGTTTCGAATGTTTGTAGCGTTTCGCCAGTCGCCGGGTTTACTGTAGCGATTCCCATGACTAAACCTCCTCTTTTTGCAAGGAGCGGACGCGCAAGCGCCTTAACCTTCTCAACTCTAACGTGCTGATTTTGCGAGGCCCGACGGAATTGTCTCAACTTGTTGCGATTTGGTGACAGGGCGATCGCCCCCGTCCAACCACTTTCTCAGCGCCGAAGCCTGCTCAAATCCCCGACTCAACCGGGCTGCTTCCTTTCTAGTCTTCCAAGAAAAATCGGCGGTAGGCGCAGAACGTTGGAAATGTTGACAAAGTGTGATGAATTTAACAATTTGAGCCTTGCGGATCTGCGCTTGCGGTTGCGGCTCTCAGCTAGGGCAGAAATCCATAGAAAAAATGCTTTTCTTGTCAACCTTGTAATAGACTAGAGTCTATAAGAATTTGAAATGATCTTGTCCTATCGACGTATCCCTTCATCTGCGCTCTTGACCGCGCTTTCTTTACGAGGAGGCTCTTGTGATTCACGCGACTCTGCATCAGCTCAAGGTCTTTGAAGCAACGGCCCGGCACGGCAGCTTTACACGGGCGGCGGAGGAGCTATTTTTGACCCAGCCCACCGTGTCCATGCAGGTAAAGCAACTAACGAAGGCGATCGGCTTGCCCCTGTTTGAACAAGTCGGCAAGCGATTGTTTTTGACCGATGCAGGACGGGAGCTATTTTCCACCTGCCAGGAGATTTTTGGCAAGCTCGAACAGTTGGAAATGAGCATTGCCGACCTGAAAGGTATGAAGCAGGGCCGGTTGCGGCTGGCGGTCATCACGACGGCAAAATACTTCCTGCCGCGCCTGCTCGGCCCCTTCTGCCAAAAGTATCCCGGCGTTGATATTTCCCTCACGGTCACCAACCACGAGCGCGTCATCGAGCGCCTGGGCAATAACCAGGATGACCTCTATGTAATGAGCCAGTTGCCCGAAAACCTGGACATCGTAGCCCATCCGTTTTTGGATAACCCGCTGGTAGTGATCGGCCCCAAAACCCATCCCCTGGCAAAAGAAAAAAATATTTCCCTCAAGCGCCTCGCCGAAGAAACCTTCATTATGCGGGAGCCAGGATCGGGCACCCGGCGAGCCTTTCAAAAATTGCTGGACGATCACGATCTGTCAGTGCGGGTGCGGCTAGAACTGGGCAGCAATGAGGCCATCAAGCAGGCGATCGCCGGAGGGTTGGGGCTGGCAGTTCTGTCCTCACACACTATTGCTCACGATGGCTCAATGGGCGAACTGATGGCCTTCGATGTCGAAGGCTTCCCGATTCCCCGCAAATGGTATGTTGTCCATCTGTCGGGCAAGCAGCTTTCGGTCGTCGCCTCCACCTTCCTCGACTACCTGCAAGTCGCCGCTGCCCAAATGGAAGAAACAGGCGTTATTCCCACGCTGGTTTAGGCTTCCTGCACCTGCCCAACTTCCAAGCATCAGCCTTCTAAGCAGCGGGTCAACCTGCAAACTTGCCCGGCCCCAAACCCAATCCAGGGTCTAAATCCAAAATCTAAAATCTAAAATCCCCACCCCAAAATCCCACGCAACGCCCACCCCGGATTAAAATCAAGCTTGCTCTTCATCTCCCCTGGTGCGTATGGCGGACATTTTGGATGGCAAGGCGCTGGCTCAAAAACTTCAGACAGACCTAGCGCAGCAAATCGCAAAGATTAAGGCGGCAGGAGGGCGATCGCCCGGTCTGGCCGTCCTCATGGTGGGCGACAACCCCGCCAGTGCTGCCTACGTCCGCAACAAAGAACGCGCCTGCGAGAAACTGGGCATGGTGTCCCTGGGCAAGCATTTTCCCGCCGATACAACTCAAGCAGAACTGTCGCGGGTCATCGACGAACTCAACCATGATGATCGCGTAGACGGCATCTTGGTGCAGCTTCCCCTGCCCGAACACCTGGATTCCGTCGCCCTGCTCAACCAGATTCACCCCGACAAAGATGCTGACGGGCTGCACCCCATGAACCTGGGTCGCCTGGTGCGTGGCGAAGTGGGGCTACAAAGCTGCACCCCCGCAGGCGTGATGAAGCTGCTGGAGGAATATCACATCGACCCCAGGGGCAAACACGCCGTCGTCATCGGGCGCAGCATCCTGGTTGGCAAGCCCCTCGGCCTCATGCTGCTAGCCCAAGATGCCACCGTCACGATGGCCCATTCCCGCACACCCGACCTGGCTGCTGTTGCCCGCTCTGCCGATATCCTGGTCGCCGCTGCGGGCCGCCCCAACTTGATCACTGCCGATATGGTCAAACCTGGGGCCGCTGTGATTGACGTGGGCATCAACCGCATCACCGACGACGGCGGCAGTCGTTTGGTCGGCGACGTAGACTTTGCATCGGTCAAAGACGTGGCCTTCTGGATCACGCCCGTCCCCGGCGGCGTTGGGCCGATGACCGTAACGATGCTGATGGCAAATACGGTGTGGAGTTATTTAAGGAGAGTGGCGGGGTGACGGATGGAAAAAACGAAAAACGGAACTTCTTCGCTCTTCGCTCTTCGTTCTTCGTTCTTCTCTCTTCCCTTACTCCAACACTCCATCACCCCTATCCCCTGACCCCTGACCCCTAATCCTTGGCCCCTAATCTGTACATTCCGACCCTCATCCGGGGTACATTGGATTGCGTCTAGATTAATGTGCTAGATCCGTTCAGTTGGCCGAAGATTGGCCAACTTATCACCCTAACTAAGGGCAGAACTCCAGGAAATTGGCATGGTGGCGACTCAAGTTTTTGATTTATCGGGTTATTTGGCAGAGCGACAGGCAATCGTAGAAGCGGCGCTGGATCAATCCCTTCCGGTGGTCTATCCCGAAACGATCTACGAGTCGATGCGCTATTCCCTGATGGCGGGGGGCAAGCGGCTACGGCCGATTTTGTGCCTGGCGACTTGCGAGATGTTGGGTGGCACGGTGGAAATGGCGCTGCCGACAGCCTGTGCGCTGGAAATGATTCATACCATGTCGCTGATCCACGATGATCTGCCTGCGATGGACAATGACGACTATCGCCGGGGCAAACTCACGAATCATAAGGTTTACGGCGAAGATATTGCGATTCTGGCGGGTGACGGGCTGTTGACCTATGCGTTTGAGTATATTGCCGCAAGAACGATGGGCGTGCCGAGCGATCGCACGCTTCAGGTGATTGTTCACCTCAGTCGGGCGGTCGGCGCAGAAGGGCTAGTCGGCGGACAGGTCGTGGATTTGGAGTCGGAAGGGAAGCCGGACGTGACCCTGGAAACGCTGACCTGGATTCATCGCCACAAGACCGGGGCGCTGCTAGAAGCATCGGTCGTCTGCGGGGCGATCCTGGCAGGCGCTTCGGCAGAAGATCAGCAGCGGCTATCTAGATATTCGCAAGATATTGGGCTGGCGTTTCAGATCGTGGATGACGTGCTGGATTTGACTGCTACGCCGGAGGAATTGGGGAAATCTGTCGGCAAAGACGTACAGGCTCAAAAGGCAACTTATCCCAGTTTTTGGGGCATTGAAGAATCGAAGCGGCAGGCGGCGCAACTGATCGCCAGCGCCAAGGCAGAACTGTCTCCCTATGGCACTCGTGCCCAGCCGCTTTTGGCGATCGCCGACTACATCACTGCCCGAACGCACTAGGGGGAGCAACCTCATGCAGGATTTTGGTCAGGTCTTTCAAAACGTCGTGCTGTGGGTTGCAGTGGCGGCCTGCCTCATTGCTCAAGTGCTGAAGCTCATTGTGGAACTAGCCCGTAACGGCAAGGTCAGCTTTCGCACGGTGGTCAACACGGGCGGAATGCCCAGCGCCCATTCTGCATTCGTCACGGCACTCGCCTGTGGCGTGGGGCAATCGTCTGGCTGGGAGAGTCCTGAGTTTGCGGTGGCGGTGGTGTTTGCCATCATCGTCATGTACGACGCGGCAGGCGTGCGGCAGGCGGCCGGCAAGCAGGCCCGCGTGCTGAACAAAATCGTGGGCGAATTTTTTGAAGATGCCGAATTTCACGAAGAGCGGCTCAAGGAACTGCTAGGACACACGCCCGTTCAGGTGATTGCGGGCTGTGCGCTGGGCGTTGTGGTCTCCTGGCTGGCGGCGAAGGCCTACTGAGTCCTGTCGATGTCTTGATTTTGGATTTGCAATTTTGGATTTGCGATTTTGGATTACCCGTCAAGCCTTGGCAGGGTTTCCAGCGATTGCATTTATAACGCCACCGAAGAGAACAGATCTTGCAAGGCAAACTGCCTGTCTATCGGCTGTCCGCCGACCGGGCGGAGTCCTGTAATTTGGCGACCATCGACGATCAGGGTGACAAAGCCGCGATCGCTCAAGTCTCGTAACAATCCAGCGGCGATCGCCCAATCGTTGGTGCTGGCCACCAGCAGATGCGGGCGCTGGTCGTAGGTGACAACCGTGACGCGGCGACCCGTGACCTGCTGCACCTGATCCAGCAAATCCGGGCGATTGTAGTGGTTCACCAGCACGGCGTAGCTAATAGGGCCCGGCTGCGGCGTGGGGTTGGGCGCGGTGGCGACGGTAGTAAAGGCACGATAGCCAAACGCTCGATTCAGGTAATCCGCCCAGTCGCGGGCCAGAGCAGGCGTAGCAAAGCCGCCAATGCGGGTGACGTTTAGCCCCAAATAATCACAAACCGTCAGGCTGGCGTTGCGCGGCACCACAGACCGCAACTGCTCCAGCGTGTTGGGGGTTTGATTTAGCACCATCACCAGCGTTTCGCTAGATTGGGGTGGCAGGCAGGCGGGCAGTCCTTGGGCGATTCGCGAAGCAATCCCTGCGGGAGTCGCCCCCGACGGCACTGGACGAGCCTGCGCCCAGGCCCCCGCACTGGCATTGCCCAGAATTGCTAAACTGCATAGCGCCACCGCTCCCCAGCCCCAATCCCGCATAACCCGCTCAATCCTTATGCTGCAACGCTAATCTACTACAGCAGCATAGCCCGCTCCAACCGGATTTTTTGAAACTAAGTCGTCTTCATTTCTGTACAGATAAGTCTTTATCTCCCGTTTGCCCATGCTTCCCCTCACGCTCATCATCGGCAACAAAAACTACTCCTCTTGGTCTTTGCGCCCGTGGCTGGCGATGCACCAAATAGCTGTGCCTTTTACCGAAATTCGGCTACCGCTAGATACGCCAGAGTTTCACGCTCAGATCGAGCACTACTCCCCATCGAGACGGGTTCCTGCGCTGCGGCAGGGTGATTGGGTCATTTGGGAATCGCTGGCGATTTGTGAGTATGTTGCAGAACTGTTTCCCGATCGCCCTTGGTATCCCGCCGATCCTCAGGTCAGGGCGATCGCCCGTGCGGTGAGCCACGAAATGCACGCTGGATTTGCCAAACTGCGGACTCATATGCCGATGGACGTGCGATCGCGCTATCCAGGCAAAGGCCGCGCTCCGGGCGTGCAGGCTGATATCGACCGCATCACATCCCTGTGGCGCGAGTGCCGCAGCACCTATGGCAGCGAGGGTGAGTTTCTGTTTGGTGGCTTTGGCATTGCCGATGCAATGTATGCCCCGGTGGTACAGCATTTTCTTGCGGGGTGAGGCACACGCTGCCCTCACGAGGCAAGGGCTTATTGACCATCCATGTGCCTCACTAGCTTCAAAAATGCTGTATCGCGCTTTGTCACCTATGGAGTGGCGCTTGATCCGGTATGCCAGGCCTATGCCGATGCCGTGTGGGCGCTGCCGAGTATGCAGGCATGGATTACAGACGCTCAACAAGAAACAGAAGTCCTGACTCACCCATAAGCAGTACGCGACAGAGATGACTCCTTCGCTAGGATGAGGCAGTGTAGAACTTCAGACAGGGCGTTTCATCCTCAGGGCGGACTAAAATCATAAGCAAATCTGATACTCTTCAGGGATTCTTCGATTGACGACTTATAATTTTGGCTGTTACTGTAAAGAAAAAGTTAAAGAAAACATAGACTCCTTCATACTTATGGTTGCCCAACGGGTCACCCAATCTGGGCGCTTGACCTCCATCCAAGGACTCTTCGCAATGCGATCGCTCTCCGGCCTTACCCTCTTCTGCGACTTCGACGGCCCCATCATCGACGTTTCCGACCGCTACTACGAAACGTATCTCCTGGGTCTGTCAGATGTGCAAACCCTCTATCAAACTCGCGGTGTCTCGGTGCCCGTACATCGCCTCAGCAAGGCGCAATTTTGGGACATGAAGCAAAACCGCGTGCCCGACGTAGAAATTGCCCTGCGATCGGGGCTACGGGGTGACCAGATTGAAGTGTTCCTCAAGCGCGTGGTGGAAATTGTGAACCGTCCCGACCTGCTGCAAAAAGACACCCTCCAGCCGGGGGCGCGGTGGGCGCTGTCGCTGCTGCGGGCACAGGGGGCGCGACTGGTGCTGGTGACGCTGCGCTGCCGCGACCAAGCGACGCAAGTTTTGGAAAGCCACGGACTGCTCGACCTGTTCAATGGCATTTGGGGAATGCAGGATGCGGGCGCGGCCTACGCAAACCAGGCAGAGCATAAGACGGGACTATTGGCAGAGGCGATCGCCACGATGGGCAGCGGCTCCACTGCTTGGATGGTGGGCGACACCGAAGCAGACGTGATCGCCGGACAGTCCGCAGGCATTGCCACGATCGCCCTCACCTGCGGCATTCGCAGCCAGTCCTACCTGAAAAAGTTTGAACCCACTCGCCTTCACAGCGACCTGCTTTCGGCAGTTCACTACCTGGTCTATCAGAGCGAAAACTGCTCGATGTCGGTCGCCTAGAGCATTCGACCAGTCCCTCACGGGCAGTGCTTCACGGGCAGGCTCTCACCGCAGGGAACTTCAGGCACAGCATTGGCGCAGAATTTCGCTAGGATCGACTTGGCTGCGTATCTTTACCTAACGAACCATGTCTCTCGACAATCTGCGCGATCTCTACCAGCAGGTCATCCTGGAGCGCTACAAAAAGCCCCGCTACAAAGGCAAGACCAGTCCCATTGATCGTTATCAAAAGGGGCATAACCCATCCTGCGGCGACACCATCGAGCTAACGCTACACCTAGAGGACGATCCGCAGGGCGGCTCCCGGATTGCAGACGTGAAATTTGAAGGGGAAGGCTGCGCGATTTCCATGGCCTCGGCCGATCTGATGGCCGAAGCGCTGCGCGGCAAGACCACAGACGAAGCCCTGGAGATGGTGCAAAAGTTTCAAGCCATGATGCGCGGTGAGGCCGAGTTTCCCACCGATCTCCGCAAGCTCAACGTGATGCAGGGCGTTGCCCAATTTCCCGTGCGGATCAAGTGCGCGAACCTTTCCTGGCATACGCTAAAAGCTGCACTGGAAGCTGCTCAGGGCGAACAGCCCGAATTTGTCAGCAACGAGGCCGAGGGCTAAGGGAACTGATGAAGGCACGGCTAATCTTCTAGGGGGCGATCGCCCATCCGCCTCACCCCTTTAACGCCTAAGATCCTCGGATTTGCTGTATTACAGGAGTCCTTGCTTGGAGCAGTGTTGTTTGTTGGGGAGTGCCAACGAATCCTATGAGCGGGCAGCAGAAGACCTTGAAGTGTTGACTAGGGTAACGGTTGCTCACAGGACGCAACAACGGCTTGTGCATCGTCAAACCTTTGAGTTGCCGCAAATGTGAGTCGCCGCAAATAGAAGGAACAGTTGACCAGACTCAAAGACGGGAGATTCTCAATTGGTGTCACCAGGTCGAGAATTTGGGCAAGCTGGGTGGTTCTGTGCAACACTTGGCTGCTGTAAATTAATCGAGGTTCCCCTCCGTCATTTCGGATGTTTGATAGCTATCCACTGGCTTCCAGCCCCAAGCAGGCACGTAGTAACTTGCAACGATCGCCAGCATGAGCCACCAGAGCGTGCTGACCTGGGGGCGATACCATACTGTGTCTACGAGTCCGTGGAAGAGCATTCCGACCACGGTGGCGATCGCCCCCACTAGCCAGAATCCATCCGGGTTTGCGGCGGCGCGGAGGCGCTGGAGTTGCGTCCAGGCTTGGTGAAACGTGACCAACAGGAGCCAGAGAAACACGGTTAACCCAACGACTCCCGTTTCCACCAAAATTTCCAGCAAGATGGAATAGGCGCTGAGGGCCGAAAAGCCCGCCCGCTGATAGCGGGGATAGACCTGGTTGAAGGCATCGTTGCCGGGGCCGATGCCCAAAATGGGGCGATCGCGGATCATGTCTTGCACCGCAGCCCACACGTTGAGCCGGAAATTGTTGCTGCTATCTTGCCGTCCCATGAACATGCTAAGGACGCGATCGCGCAGTGGGGCAACCGCCGCCACAGCCAGCACGACGAACGCTGCCGACACTCCCAACACCAACGGGATAGCCCAGCGTCGCCAAAATGGTGGCAGATGGCGGCTAAACCAGTGTGCCAGCAACAGCACCAGCGCAAAGCCTGCCATTACAAAGCCAATCCAGCCGCCCCGGCTAAAGGTCAACACCAGGCAGGCGGCATTCAGTCCCGTCATCAGCAGCGCCAGCGCCTTGGGGAGCCATCGCCGCCACGCAAACACCGCCGCCGCGCTCAGCATCACTGCTGGCAAAATGTAGGCCGCTAGCAGGTTGGGGTTGCCCAGGTAGCTGTAGACGCGGGTCGTTTTTGCCAGGGTGGACCCCGCATCCACCCAGGTGGCCAGGGCAGGAGCGCCAAAGAACCACTGTCGGATACCCTCGACGCTCACTGCCAGCGCCGTGAGCAAATACACTGCGATGACTCCAGCCCGAATGCGGGGCGATCGCAGCACTCGCGCCAGCAGCGCAAACAGCAGCATATATAGCGTCAGCTTGATCAGCCCTGAAATGGCCGCTGTCCGCACGGGCGAAAGCGCCGTCGCCGCCACCGACACCAGCCAATACAGCAGCACCAGCAGATGAATCGGCGTTAAACCCAGTCCTTCATCGTCTGACAGCGTGAGCAGCAGCCAGTAGCCGCCGCAGGCAATCAGCAGCACGCCAATCAGCGCCGTAGACACAAACGGAGCCAGCCCAAACACAATCGCCGCCAGCACTGCCCCGATTGGGTCTGCCCACTGCATGAGCCAGCTTCCTCTGCGCCAGCCCCGCAGCGCCCCGACCCAACTGTGTAGCAGGCTAGAGCGAATCCAAGTCGGCAGGGGCGTGGTCGTCAGCGTGAGTTGGTTCCAAACGTTCATGGGAAGTGGGGGCGGAGTTATTTAAGGAACGGACGATTCTGCAAACTCTACAGCATTTTTTGCAGGGTGAGATCGCGCTGTCCTGCAAAGACGAAAGTTTCGTAGCTTTCTGCGTAGCTTCATAGTTTCAAAAGCTTCTTCGAAAGCTTCAAAAATGCTGCATCAGGTCTATGGTGCCACCTGAGGAAAAATTTTGATCGCAAGAAATTTTTCTCGCTTGGGCAGACTAAAACGAGCGCACAAGCTGAATCCTGCACGCTCGACAAGTTGTAAGGTTCATTAAGATACTGAGCCGCTAGCCCATTTCAGACTGAGCCGCTAGTTCATTGCAGAACGAGACAAGCTGCAACGAGTCTGGTCAATGGTAGAGCCGACCCTGCCAAGGACGACCCTCAGGCTGGTGCAAAACACCGTCCTAGTGGTGCGTCAACGTTGTAAATTAAGGCTTGTAGTGAGCGCTTTAGCGCTAAAGCGCCGACTACGAACTGAGGGTCAACCCTAAAATCGGGCTTTGACAAAGCACTATTCGTCCAGATCTAGCACGTCGTCGTCATCATCATCCAGGTCGTAGCTGTTGTCTTCGCCCGCCATCAGCTCGTTAATTTCTTCTTCGTCATCTGAGAAGTCGAAGTCGCCGCTTTCGCGAGCCAGCAGTCGCCCCGTTCCTTCCAGCCAGTCCAAAATAGACGCATCGCGCTGGAGGGGAATCACTTCGGCCAGTTGGTTGCGGGGAATTTCACGCAGAGCAGGGTTACGCATTGTCTTTTCAAATCTCTATATACTCTTTAGTGTAATCCGTCACGGATGAGACGGATGGAACTTGGCTAAAACGATGAGTTTTGGATAGCTTAGGCGATCGCCCTCGTCCCTTTCCCCATCAGCCTTTCAGCATCAAAGCATTTACTTAGCAGGCGCACCCATGACCCTTGGCAAAGCGGAACTCTTGCAGGCGATCGCCGGCAAAAATCGGGGCCTGTTGGCATCCGAAGCAGACAACCTGGCGATCCTGGCGGCAGTGGCTCGACTAGAGGAATTTAACCCCACGCCGCGACCGCTCGAAGCCGCAGACAAGCTCGACGGCAACTGGCGCTTGCTTTACACTACCAGCACTGAACTGTTGGGCATTGGGCGCTTTCCCGTCCTGAGGCTGGGGCAAATTTATCAGTGCATCCGTGTCAAAACGCAGCAGGTGTTTAATATTGCCGAAGTGACTAGCCTGCCGCTGCTGGAGGGCTTGGTCAGCGTTGCGGCTCGGTTTGACCCCGTGAGCGATCGCCGCGTGGATGTAGGCTTTGAGCGGGGCATCTTTGGGCTGCAACGGCTGATCGGCTATCGCAACCCCAGCCAGTTCATTCAGGACATCCAAAGCGGCAAACGCTTCGCCGCCGCCGACTTTCGCATTGACCCTGGCAATCGCAAAGGCTGGTTAGACATTACCTACTTAGACGACGACCTGCGGATTGGGCGCGGCAACGAGGGCAGCGTGTTTGTGCTGACCCGAGTTTAGGGGATTTGCAGGTTGATGGGTCGCCAGGATTGAAGGGAGGCACTATGGGGCGATCGCCCGTCATGCGGATTTCTCAGGGACAGCTTAACCTGCTGGATCTGTGTCCACGCCAGTTTCAGCACGTTTATCTCGATCAGCTTGCTGCACCCCCCAGCCCCGACCAGCAGGAAAACCTCGACTGGGGCAGCCAGTTTCACCTGCTGATGCAGCAGCGAGAACTGGGGCTGCCCATTGCCGCGCTGACTCCGGCCGATCCGGCCTTGCAGCAGTGCGTGTGGGAATTTGTAGAAGCTGCGCCAGACGTGTTTGCGCCCAATCCCGACCAGCAGCGCCAGAGCGAACACCGCCGCAGCCTGCTGTTTCAGGGCTATCTGCTGACGGTGGTGTATGACCTGCTAGTGCAACAGCCGGGCAAAGCTGAAATCCTGGACTGGAAGACCTACGGCAAACCCAAGCAGCCGCAATGGCTGGCGCAACACTGGCAAACGCGGCTCTATCCCTTTGTGCTGGCGGAAACGAGCGACTATGGGCCAGAGCAAATCACGATGACCTACTGGTTTGTGCGGGCCACGCCACCGGGCGCATCGACCCCGCAGCCGCAGCGGTTAGCGTTTCCCTACAGCCGAGCGGCCCATGAGCAAACTCGTCAAGACCTGAGCGAACGACTGCAACGCCTGACCCACTGGCTAGAGCGCTACGACCAGGGCGAGCCATTCCCCCGCCAGCAGGATTTGCGAAACGACTGCGCCCTCTGTGGGCCGGGCATCCGCTGTTGGGGCGATTCCCAACCCACCGCCAGCCCGTTGCTGCCGCTGCCAGACCTAAGCGCGATCGCCGAAATCCCCCTAGATTTTTGAATAGACTTGCCACGCGGCGGATCGTTCGTCAAGGTTCAGATACAAAAGTTTGTAAATTTTGGGCAATGTTGTTACAGTGCAGGTATAGAAAGGGCTGGGGGTTAGGAATTAGGAGTTTGGGAGAAATCTGCATAACGGCGGGTTTGTAACCTGACTGCGGTTCTTCCTTGTGGCTGCCTTTTGGTTCCTCCTGCTCACCTCACACAACTGCACTGCGCTATGCGACTTTTTGGACTAATTCCCACACCGCCGCCGCTCCGTCCGAAGTCCAACGTCTACGATTTGAAAGCTCGATTGGACTGGGGCGAGCCTGCGCTGACGATTATCGACGTGCGCGATCGCCCAGAGTTTAACGCTGCCCACATTGAAGGCGCAGTCTCGATTCCCACGGCTGAGCTAGTGGACACGGCGCTGATTTATCTGGAGTTGGAGCGCGATCTCTACGTCTACGGCTATACCGATGAAGAAACGGCGATCGCCGCTGCCCAGCTCCGCGCTGCTGGGTTCCTCAACGTGTCGGAATTGCGCGGCGGGATGCCCGCATGGAAGGCGGTTGGTTTTCCGGTAGAAACCGCTAGAGCGATCGCAGCGTAGCAAAATCTGTCATTACGCCGTAGATTCCCCAAATCGCCATTGCCCGCAGGTAGTGGCTGGCGCGAAACGTGCCCACTGCCGTAATCGCCTCTGGTGTGCGAAACTGCAAGCCGTTGTCGTAGATCTGACACACGACGGCTTCCGCCAGCCGCAGGGCTTCATCCCGCAATCCCGTCTGCCACAAAAACGCCGCCAGCCCAAAGTTGATGCCCGTCCACACCTCCAGCGGGTGCGTATCCTTCGGGTTCATGGGCGACCCGTCCGGCCGCAGCCCGTTGGCTGCACCAAACTTGCCGTCGTGAAACTTCAGGAAACACGCTTCATACACTGTCTTCAGCGCCGACCGGGCACAGTCCTCCGGCACTACATCCGGCAGCCCCAGCAGCCGTGCATAAAACTGCCCACACAACTGATCTGCCATTACCACGTCCGAACCACTGCCGCTGTCGATCTGGTAATATTGCCCGTTCCACAGCGTCGGGTGGAAGATGGCGCGGGATTGGGTGAGCCATTCTTGCCATCGGGTTTCGGGGGAATCTGTGGGAGGGGGAGCGTTTGGGTTGGAGTGCTGACCTCTGCACTTCGCGAGGGCGATCGCCCCTTCCAGTGCCGCAATCCACAGCCCGCCGCAGTAGGCGCTGATGCCCTGCAAACGCCAGTCATCGAAGGTTTGGTCGGGTGCGCCGGAGTTTTCGGGAATGCCGTCGTGGTCTAGGTCGAAGGTTTTCAGGTAGTCCAGGGTGGCCACGACGGCGGGCCAGCAGTCTTCAAGAAACTGCGTATCGGTGCTGCCCGTTAGCACAAAATCTCGATAAACTTGGAGGACAAAATCGGCTCCCAGGTCTTTCCAGAGGTTGCAATCCTGATAGCTGGTGTAGTTGGTCTTTTCCCAGGGGTGTTCGTTGGGTGCGCCGAGGTCGTGGGGTGTCGCTCCTGCTAGCTTGCGGGGAACCAGCGGGCTTTCCGTTCCCTGAGTGGCGTAGTAGCCGATTTTGCGAAGCGTAGGGTCTTCTGCGGGGATGGCGCGGGCAAAGGCTCGCAGCACGGCTTTATCCAGTTCTGGAAACAGCATCAACAGCGCAAAGGAGCCGTATAGCCGAACGTCCAGGCTCTCGTACCAGCGGTAGTCCAGGCATTCCACCACGGCAAACTGACCGACCGGATCGCGCTCCGTCGCCGCACTCCACAGCGTCGCCCCGTCCGTCAGGGCGTAGAGTTCGTTAAACAGGGCCATCTTGAACCAGTCGGGCAGGTCGCCCCGGTCGAGAATCGGCTGCTGCCACTGCTGAATCTGCGCTTGCCAGGTGCGATACTGCGCCAGCGCGGTACGGGCGATCGCCCAGGCGTTTTGCCCCGTTGTGCCAAAGAAATCGGTGTAGCGCCGCAGGTAATTCACGCCCTCGGCAAACTCCGTCACCGGAAAATCCCACGCCAGCGCCATCGGCATCTCCCGCGTTTCGCCCGGAGCCAGGGTAACCCGGAGGGCGATCGCCGCCGCAATTCTTTCTCCGGCTCTGGCGGGGGTTTCGTCGCACACATTGGGCAGCGAGCCATCTTTTGAGAAAGTTGCCCACAGGTCGCTGCCGTCGCCCGTCGGATTCCAGCGGGTGTGATAAAAGACTTCCGCCTGGGAGGTCTGGTCAGCAATATTACTCCGCAACAGCGCGATCGCCCACTGCCCATCCCCCTCGGCGGGCGGCGCTTCCAGCCTTCGCCCCAGCACGCAGCCTGCGGCATCTCCCTCAGTGCGCCACTGGTTAAAGTTCCTCTCGCTCTCGCCAATGCGGGGCTGATATTTGTAAACCGGGCTGCCATCATCGCGCACCTTCACATCCGGCGACTTTAGCGTGTTGGTAAACCAGCCCGTCATGTTTTCCCAACTCAGCATCAGGCTCAGCGTGATCGGCGCGTCTGTTGGGTTGTGCGCTGTCCACACAAACACCGCCACCGGATAGCTCGGTTCCTGGTAGTTGTGGGCCCAGATTGGCGAAAACTGTTCGCAGACCAAATTTGCCTGAAGCCCGCCATCGTAGGCAAACCAACTGCGCGGATACAGCGCGTGATACGTGCCAGGATTTTCGGGCAGCGGCGCGACGGCTGGAGGGCATAGCCCACGCTCATCTGCTTCCTTTACGAGCGCATAGGCCCGGGTGCCCTCGGCCGACTGCTCGAACACGCTGAACTGGCAGGCGGGCATGGATTGAAACCAGTGTTCGCCGCCGTCGATATGCCACAGGTTAAAGTCGCCCCGGGGCGATCGCCCGATGCAGCCCGCCCCAAAGCCCCCCAGCGGCATCCCGTGCCAGGGGCCATCGTCCAAGTTGCTGGCATAGCGGACGGTGTAGGGCTTGTCCCAGCCTTGCCCAATGGGGCGCGTCCAGGCGGCGGTGGGGATAGTTGGGGAACCGGGGAAATTTTTCATTTCCCGATTCTACACCTGCGGTTGGGACGATCGGGGTCAGGGCGATCGGGGTCAGGGCGATCGGGGTCAGGGCGATCGGGGTCAGGGCGATCGCCCTTAATTCTGCAAGTCCCTGCACCTTTGGGCGATCGCTCCGACTTCGCTATCCTGTAAGCAGCATCCCGCAACCTCCAGCCCTCCCATGAGCAAACGTGCCCTCATCTTTGTGAATCGCAATGCCCGCAGCGGGAAGAAGCGCCTGGCTCAAGCGGTTGACATCTTGGATGAACTAGAGTTTGAGTTGGTGCTGGTGCCCTCCAAACGATCGGGCGAACTCGTAGATCTGATCCGCAAGCACCAAGATGATCTGGATTTGGTGATTATCGGCGGCGGCGATGGCACCCTCAATCGAGTGGTTGATGTGTTGGTGGAGACTCAGTTGCCGCTAGGAATTTTGCCCCTGGGTACGGCCAATGACCTGGCGCGTACCCTTGGACTACCGCAAAGTGTCCCAGATGCCTGTCGCGCGATCGCCCAGGGCAAGCGTCGCTCTATTGATCTGGGTTGGGTCAATGGCAAGTATTTCTTCAATGTTGCCAGCCTTGGCCTCAGCGTCAAAATTACCCGTCGCCTCTCCCAGGGCATGAAGCAGCGCTGGGGCATATTGGCCTATGCCATTTCCGCCGTTCAAGCCCTCACCCAACTGCACCCCTTCCGAGCCGAGATCCGGGTGGATGGGGAGACAATCGCCGTAAAAACGCTCCAAATCGCAGTCGGCAATGGTCGCTACTACGGCGGAGGGATGGCGATCGCTGAGGATGCGGCGATCGATGACCAGCGACTCGACCTCTACAGCCTGGAGGTGAAGCACCTGTGGCAGTTCATTCCCCTGCTCTGGAAGATGCGCCGCGGCCAGCAGGCCAGCCTTCCCTGGGTGCGCGGTTTGCATGGTCAGGAAATTGAAATTCACACCCGCGAACCCCACGCGATTAACACTGATGGCGAGATCACCACAGCAACCCCCGCCACCTTTCGTGTGATTCCCCAAGCACTCACCGTTCTGGTGGCAGATTAGGGACTGCTTCAAGAGTGAGAGGCAGATTAACTGACAAATCTCTTCTCGTTGCGATCAAGCCTTTGCAAGAGTAGTGCCCAGATTCGCAATGAATTCACCACCAGCATCCTAATCTCCCTGCCGCAGCCCCAACGAGTTTGAGTACACTGAGATCATCGCAGTCGAAGGGTAGACTGGCATGGGTCAACGTTGCCCCGCAAAGGAGCCTTAGCCAATGGTGAATACCTTACCCGCACCGCAAAACTTGGTCACCGATGCGTGGGTCAAAGCGAGTTGGGAGGCGTTTCTGGCGCTGGGCGATCGCCCCTACGAAGGCATGAACATTACCGGCGTGATGGGGCTGACGGAGCCACAAAAAGTTGCGCTAATCGCCCTCGGCGCAGTAGAAAATGGATCTGTTTGACCAGCACCGACAGCAACTCACCGCCGCCGAAGCGCCCCTAGCAGCTCGGATGCGGCCGCGCACCCTAGCAGAATACATCGGGCAGGAGCATATCCTGGGCGAAGGGCGACTGCTGCGCCGCGCCATTCAGGCAGATCAACTCTCATCGCTGATTTTTTATGGCCCGCCGGGAACCGGAAAAACGACGCTGGCGATGGTGATTGCCAACACGACCCGCGCCCGCTTTCTGTCGATTAACGCAGTGCTAGCGGGGGTGAAGGAGATTCGAGAGGCGATCGCCCTTGCTCAGGAAACGCGCGGTATGTACGGTCAGCGCACGATTCTATTTGTGGACGAGGTGCATCGATTTAACAAATCTCAGCAAGACGCACTGCTGCCTTGGGTGGAAAACGGCACGGTGATCCTGATCGGCGCAACGACCGAGAATCCCTACTTTGAGGTGAATAAGGCGTTGGTTAGCCGTTCGCGAGTGTTTCAGCTTAAGCCGTTGACGGAACGGGATCTGGAACGAGTCATCGATCATGCCTTGCAGGATGGCGATCGCGGCTATGGTAGGCTCCGGGTACAGATCGATCCAGCCGCTCGCACACACTTAGTCAACATAGCAAACGGAGATGCTCGCACATTGCTGAACGCGCTGGAACTCGCCGTCGAAACCACGCCTCCGAACGCAGACGGAACGATTCATATCACTTTGGAAGTTGCCGAAGAATCTATCCAAAAACGCGCCGTCCTCTATGACAAAGAAGGTGATGCCCACTTCGACACCATCAGTGCCTTTATCAAAAGCCTGCGCGGTTCCGACCCGGACGCGGCACTCTACTGGCTGGCCCGCATGGTCTACGCAGGCGAAGATCCGCGCTTTATCTTTCGGCGGATGCTGATCCTAGCGGGGGAAGATGTGGGCATGGCCGACCCAAACGCAGTGGTGGTTGTCCACGCTTGCGCCGAAGCCTTTGACCGCGTGGGAATGCCGGAAGGGCGCTATCCGCTGGCGCAGGCGGCGCTGTATCTGGCGACTTGTCCCAAGTCGAACAGCGTGATGGCTTTCTTTGATGCGCTGTCGTCCGTCGAAGCCGAACGCGAAGCCGAAGTGCCCACCCATCTGCGTGATGCCAATCGAGATCAGGATGGATTTGGGCACGGCAAAGGCTATCTCTATCCCCATTCTTATCGCGAACACTGGGTGGCGCAGCAGTATCTTCCGGGCAGCTTGCAGGGGCAGGTGTTTTATCAGCCGTCGGATCAGGGCTATGAGGGGCAAATCCAGCAAGCGGTGGCGCGACGACGCGAGGCGCAACTGGCGGCGCTGCTGGAGGGCGTGGGCGTGGCGCTGCCGGAGGTGCTGACCTTTGGCCCGGCTGATGCGGGCGTAGAGCGGTGGCTGCAACGGACGCTGAGTCAATCGGGGGAACGGCTAGCCCAGGTGCGCGATCACCTCTTTGCCCTGGCTCCGCCCCAGCGGCATCATCTGATTCTCGACCTAAATGCGGGCAGCGGCTTGTTGACCTGGGAGGCCGTGCGGCGTGTTCCCGAAGGCGGGGTCTATGCCTGTGCGCCCCAACCCCAGGATGCTGAGGCGCTGCGAGAACAGGCGGCCGCGCTGCCGGAACTGTTGCGTCCCGTGGTGCTACACAGCGCGATCGCCAATTTACCCGCTGTGCTACACGCCGAGTCTCCAAGCCTGCGTTTCGATCGGCTCATGGGTCGGAACGTGTTTTTGAATGCGATCACCCCTCCCGACACATGGCTCCAAGCCTGGAAATTGCTGCTGCAACCTGAAGGGTATCTGCTCCTGGCAGAGACAATGCCTCGTCATACGCAGCGCCTGCACCAGCTCATTCCCTCAGACCGCATTCCATCCAGGCTACTGAACTGCTGGCGCAAAGCGGAGGAACAGCTTTACGAAAGTGCCGCGGTCTGGAGCATGACCTGGGATGTACAAGACCTGGAAACGCTATTTGATCAAGCAGGGTTCACCGCAGAGATTGCGCTGGAACACACGCAAACGGAACTGTTGATTTCACCCGCGCTGATTGACCGCTGGTTTGCATCTGCCAGTGCCAAGCCCACCTATGCGGAACACATCCGCGAATTCCTCTCGGATGCGGATCTGAACCAGATTCAGACGCTATTACGCCAATGCTTGAGCCATCAGACGGTGCAATGGCGAGGGGCGATCGCCTTTGTCAAAGCCCACCCCAAGCCCTCACCAAGCCTCTAGGGCTGGCCCGCAGGCGGTAGCGCTGGAGCACCGGGGGAGGACTGACCTGCGCCACCGCCACCGGGCTGTGCAGGACTGCCACCATTGCTGCGAGGCAGCGGCGCAGAAGGCGTTCCGAGTGGATCGCCCGGCACAGTCGGCAAGCCAAAGGGATCGAGCGGCGTTGCCGGATTGCCCAGACCGGGATTGCCCAGACCGGGATTATTCAATCCCGGCGCTCCACCGGGCGTTGAGAAGCCAGGCTGACCGGGTGCAATTTGCTCAGTTGGATTTTGAGTTGTGGGTGTGACGGCTAACGCAACGCGATCGCCCCCCACGGCCCGCAGCAAGTCCAAAACCCGCACTACGCTGTCGTAGCTGGCGTAGGGCGGCGCATTTAGCACGATCGTTCCATCAGGCGACTCTTGCTGAAACTGCTGCATCAACTGCACCAAGCGCGACTCATCTACGGGGTCTTCATCCCAATACAGCGTACCGACCGGATCGATCGTCACAATTTTGGTTTGTCGCATTTGGGCCACGCCTGTAGAGGCGCTGGGCAAATCGGTGTTGATTGCAAACTGGCGCGTCAGCGACACCGCTGCCAGGATAAAGAAGGTCAGGATGCAAAAGATCACGTCGATTAGCGGAATTAGCTCGATCCGCACGTCGTCTTGCTGCGATCCGGGGTTGAGGATTTTCATAGCCAGCGGTTTGGAGAAACGTTAGGGAGATGGAGTGAGACGGCCCCTGTGCTGAAGCGGGCGGGCTAAAACCCTCAGGACGGCTCTGCGGCTTCGGCGCTGGTGCCCGAAGGGTCTGGGGCGATCGCGCTAGAGTTGGCTTTTTTGGCGATACGTCCGGCATTCTGCCCGCTCCAAGTCTTGCGATAGAGCAGTTCTAGTTCATTGCCTGCTTTCTGGAAAATCTTGGCTTGTTGAGCAATCAGCCCCTGAAACACGCGATAAAACGCCAGCGACACAATCGCGATAATTAGCCCCGTTGCAGTGGTGATCAGCGCTTCAGAAATGCCCAGCGTCACGTTTTCTGTCGCCGTCGTGCCTAGATCGCCCAGCCGAATCGAGCCGAGAGAATTAATCAACCCCAGCACCGTTCCCAGCAGGCCCAGTAGCGGGGCGATCGCAATCACGGCTTCCAAAATCTTGTCGCCCTTGTGCATGGCGGCGAGTTCTTCCTGAGCGCTGGCTTCCATCGCCAACTGCACCACGTCCGGTTCCTGGTCTTTTAGCTCTAGACCCGCATTCAAAAAGCGTCCAATCGGCTGATCGATGGCACTGCGGGCCAAATCTCCCGCCGATCGCCAATCGCGCTGGGCTGCTTCTAGCACCCGTCCGGCAGTTTCTCGTTCACGGGTCAAAATTTTCCACCAAAAGAGGACGCGCTCGATCACCACCGTTAGCGACAGGATCGAGAGCAGCAGCAGCGGCCACATCACAAAGCCGCCCTTAGAAAAAAGCTCACCAATATTCACAGTATTTTTTGTCCTCCATCCATGACTGGTGGGTACGCGAATCGGGAGAGGTTCTGGCTTAAAATCCGGTATCCGCTCCAGGCCGTCTCAATTTTAGAGAATTTTTAGCAACCTTTCCCAATCCGGTTTCAAGAGAGTCGATGAAAAGCGCCGAAGTGCTTGATTTTCCAAGGATTTTCTCAGTCTGGCATCCTTCAAAGATGGCTCTCGACCTCTCCCTTTTGCCCCCTCCTGGCAGCAAGACGTAACGCAAGGGGCTTGAGTTCTGGGTTAGACGACCCTTTAAGATTTTGGGCAAAGCTGGGCACTCTGGAGAAAACTTTGGGCAGAAGGCTTTGGGTAGAAACTTTGGGCAGAAACTTGGGGCACAAAACTTAGGGCACAAAACTTGGGGCAGAAACTTGGGGCAGAAACTTGGGGTATGGGTGCAGCCTGACTGAATTTGATCATTTGTGTCTGACCTTTCTGTCTGACAATTCCTACCTGACCATTTCTGTCTGACTGTTCCTAGCAGACCATTTCTGCTTCTGCTTGACAATTGCCAGACCAGAAGCGGTAATTTGCTCACTGGACTCGCTCCTGAACTGAACTCGCCACTACTGAATCATGGGGAAACATCATGGGGAAAACCGCGATGCATCGAGCGCAACAACTTTATCCTGCTCATCTACCGTCACAATCTCTCCCGTCCCAGCCTCGATTATTCCAACCAGCTTTGACGCGATCGCCCCGTCGAATCTGCCCTTTCAGCCAGCGGTCAGCAGTGCGCGGTTCTCTGGTTGCAGGTCTGGCGGTGCTGTGGATTGGCGGACTGGGACTGGCGGGGGCGATCGCCCAACCCGTGCCCCAGGCGGCGCAGCGGGCCTACGACAGCGGCGTTGCCAAGCTCAACAATCGCGACTACAGCGGCAGCATCGCCGACTTTACCCAGGCCCTCAGCTTTAGCCCCAGCAGCGCCGCCATCTATGCCATGCGGGGTGCGGCCTACGCTGGGTTGGGTCAGTTTGAACCGGCAATCGCCGACTACACCACTGCCCTGCAACTCAACCCCAACTACGCCGATGTCTATTTCAATCGCGGCGTGGCATACTACAGCGTCGGCAATGCTAGCGCCGCCCTCAGCGACTTTAACCAGGCAGCCCAGCTTACGCCAAACCGGGCTGAGGTATATCTCTTCCAGGGGCGGGCCCGGGCGGCAACGGGCGACCTCGACGGGGCGATCGCCGCCTTGAATCAGGCCATCGCGCTCCAGGCAAATTATCCCGAAGCCTACCTGAATCGTGGCGTGGTGCGGGCGCGACAGGGCAACCACGACGCGGCGATCGCCGACTATGACCAGGCGATCCGCCAGCGCTCGAACTATGCCGATGCCTACCTCAACCGGGGCAGTTCCCGCTTTGCTCAGGGCGACCTAGAAGCGGCCCTGCGGGACTTTAACGAGGCCGTCGCCAAAGACAATACCTCCGCCGTGGCCTATTTCAACCGGGGCTATGCGGCAGGAACCCTGGGCGATCGCCGCGCTGCCCTGTCCGACTTTAACCAGGCGATTCGGCTTGATCCGGGCTATACGGCCGCCTATATGAACCGGGGCGTGCTGCGGGCCGCAGGTGGTAACCTGGACGGAGCCATGAGCGACCTCAACCAGGCCGTGTCGCTGTCGCCAGACTATGCCCCTGCCTACAAAGCCCGCGCCGACGTGCTGATGCAGATGGGCGAACCGCAGCGGGCGATCGCCGACTATACCCGCGCCATCGAGCGCCAGCCCAACAGTGCCAGCCTGATGATGGCCCGCGCCGAGGCCCGTCTGGCCCAGAGCGATTTTGCAGGGGCCGCCCAAGACTTGACCCAGGCGATCGCCCTCGAACCCAACAACGCCCAGGCCTATGGCAAACGCGGCGCGGTGCGGCTGCGGCTAGGCGATGCCCGCAGTGCCCTCAACGACCTCAACCAGGCAACCCGGCTCAACCCGCAAGATGCCGACAGTTTCTATCACCGGGGAATTGCCAAACGGCGGCTGGGCGATCGCGCTGGGGCGCTGGCCGACCTGCGCCAGTCTGCCGAGCTATATCGCCAGCAGAGCCGCGCCGAGGGCTACCGAAATGCGATCGCCGAAATGTCAGCCCTCCAGTGATTTTGAGGGTAGGGGAGCTGCTTCCTCCTCCTTGGAGGGGAACACGCCTCCGTCCCTCCAGTCATCTGGGCACGGGGCGGATTACTCCATGACGCTGACGCGAGAGGGTTTGGAATCTAGCCTGCTGGAGGGTTGAGCCAAAGGGCCACCAACCCAATCAAACCTATGTGGGCGGGATAAAACCAGTAAAACCATCGCGCCTTGGGGCCGCGCTTGTGGTTGGCACAGGCGAAGATCAGGGCAGCAAACCCCGCGAGAAATTGGAGATTTCCTGACATGACCAGCACCGTCAGGGCGGTGAAAATGCACCACACCGTCCACCACAGCGGCGTTGGCTTGTAGTTGCCGATCAGCGCAATCAGGGCAATGCCATAAGTGTCGTAGTTAAAGTTCGCCAACTCAGCGGCGATCGCCCCCACCAGCCAGATCAGCACTGCCCAGCGGGGCCACTGCCGCACCGCCCGCAAACACAGCAAGCCCAGCAGCAGCGTAAATAAAATATTGAAATCCTCAAATAGCGCAATCCCAAAGGTGAGTTGATAAATCGGCTGCGACAGGATTGCCATCCCTAGCAGCCGCAGCGCATATTGGCGAAAATTTTGCGTGTGGGCCTCGCCCTGCACCAGCAGCCACGCAAACAGCGGAAAACTGAGCCGCCCCAAGCCATAGCAGAGCATGGCCCAGTCCGTCTCGCGCAAAAAGACGTAACCGATGTGATCGATCACCATCAGCCCCGCCGCCAGCAGCTTGATCTGGTAATTGGTCAGCGTTGCAAAACGTGCCGAAAGGTCTGAAGACACAGTGCTAGATCTAGATTTACCTGAGCGTCCCCAATCTGAAAGTCTGGCCAGGAAATTAGGGATATCGCTACTAGGCAACCTCAAACAAGGCTGCTAGTGTATACGTGGACTTGAGGAGCGATAGTGAAACCCTAAGTTCAACCTGATTTTGACCTGAACGCACCCTTCTGGTTTGACAATGCGCCCCTAGAACAATCATGAGTAAACAACTTTCTGATCAGGCTAACAAACTCTGGACGTTGATTACGGAACCCAGCACCGCAAAAACCTATCGAGAAGCACTGGATGTATCCTGGAAAATTTTAAGGGAAACCGGAAATTTTTTGTGGTTGGTGTTGTGTCTGGCGCTGGTTGGCATTGATTGGTTTTTAGAGAATTCCATCGCGGCTGGTCGAAAAACCCGCGCTTGGGTGAACGACCTAACCACCGCCGAAAAACCCTCGCCAGAGAAGCTTTTGACCCCTGAGACAGGCAAAAAACTGCTGGATTCGGGCAAATCGACGCTGGAGTCGGTGGTCGCCGCAGCCCGCAAGCAGTTGGGATTGTCCGAAAAGCCGCCTGAACCTGTAGCGCCGCCTAGCCCGCCTGTTGCTGGGTCTAGTGCGCCCTCGGTGGTTGCTCCGTCGCCTGTTGTGGTTTCAGCCGAGAGTGTTGCTCCTGCCGAAAGTAAACCACCTGCGGCGATCGCCTCTACCGAAGAGTAGGGCATCAGAATCGCTTGCTGCTTCAAATTTTTCTGGCAGGACTGGGATTCAAGCTGTTACAATAGAGAACACTGTCTAAATCAAAAGGTGAATGTGAGTATTCATGGCTAAGAAGAGCATGATCGAGCGTGAGAAAAGGCGTGAAAAGCTAGCGGCAAAGTATGCTGCTAAGCGAGAAGCCCTTTTGGAAGAATTTTCAAAGGCTGAATCGCAGCAAGAAAAGCTCGAAATTCACCGGAAGATCCAGCAGCTTCCTCGCAACAGCGCCCCCACTCGCCAGCGCAACCGCTGCTGGATGACTGGGCGGCCTCGGGGCTATTATCGCGACTTTGGCTTGTCGCGTCACGTCATTCGAGAAATGGCGCACCAGGGTTTGCTCCCCGGCGTGGTGAAGTCTAGCTGGTAGGGCGTTTGGGAATATTTCCCGGACTACTCTTTCTAGCTTGACTGTTTCGCTGAACTGTTTGGCTTAATAGCTGGCGGCTCATCGCCGTCAGATTATACGGCACTAAGATTTCGTCGCATAAGTCTTGAATCAGCATCCACTCCAGCCCGGACAAGTCTTTTCGAGTCCGGGCTGTTGCTATACCTATCGCATTCTGGGGCCCTGCTGCCGCCTATTCGACCGGGAAGAGTTGCCCTACCCCTGCTGTCGGCTAGAGTGGCGCGGCAAAGAGCCAAGCTGGCGGCGCATTGGGCGACGGCTGGTGCCCGACGTGGGGGCCCGCTCTTCGCCCTCCTACGTGGTGGAAATCCTGGGTCAGGAACACGCCAATGAACCGTTTGTGGTGACCCTGTACTGGCTCAAGCTGTCGCCGGAGCAGCGTGAGTGGTGGTATTCGCGCAAGTTAAAATCCCCAGCCCCTCCCGAATTGGTGTCGCAAACTAATTCACCCAGTTGCGAGTCTCCTTCGTGCTAGCACTGTGGAGCCGCAATTCCCAGAACCTGCTGGGCGATCGCCTCTAGCGTCTCCACTGGAGCCGACGACACCAGCGTAGACGGGTAGACTGCTGTCCCCAGGCGGGGATGTAAAATCACGCGACAGTTGCCGCAGCGATCCGTTGAGTAGCCCAGGGCCGCTCGCGCTACGGCCACATCGTCCAGCGGCAGTGTGCCCCTGGCAGAGAGAATCGGCCAGCCCGTGCGCGGGTCGAAGAGGTCTGCCAGATGTCCCTGCTGCTGGAGCGCCAGGGCGATCGCCCTCCCCTGGTTCAGGAAGTGCGATCGCAGCTTTTCCTTTTCTTGCTCTGTGTCGAGCGTCTGCTCTAGCAGCGCAAACTGGCTGGGTTGCAGCATCACTAACACCGACGCAATAGCCTGCGACCAAGCAGGAAGCAGCCGCGACTGGTGCTGCAAAATATAGTCGCTGGGCGGATGGATGGAATACTGCACTAGACTTTCTTAAACCCGTCTTTACCAAAAGGGTCAGACAAACCCGTTAGGATTCAGAACGCTGGGCTACGCCATTTTAGGCGAATCACTCACCCTATTGCACGGGCCACCCAATGGCACGGGCTGAGCGTCCTTAACGGCGAGAGAACAAGCTACCAAGCTACCAAGCTACCAAGCTACAAATGAACTACTAACTTATGAGCGAACTAATTGTCGTGGTGTTTGACCAAAAGCTGGCAGCCGACCATGCGCTGCTAGATCTGCTGAAGCGCGAGCAGTCCCATCTGGCAGATTTTGAAGATGCGGTGGTCGTGACCAAAAATGCACAGGGAAAAATCCGGGTCAAAGCCTACCACGACCTGCTGGAGCCTGTGGGCGAACTGAGCAACGACCTGTGGGGCGGCATCCTGAGCGCAGTGGTGTTTCATCGCTCGCTGGCGATCGCCCAGGAAATCTTTAACCCCGATTTCCTCCTCCGGGTCGAGGAAGCCCTCCAGCCCAACTCGTCTGCGCTGCTGGTGCTGGTTCATGCCGAAGCTGTAGATCGCGTCGTCGAAGAACTGTTTGCGCTCAGCCCCATCGTCATCAAAACGCCGCTGCCCGATGCCAAACGCGAAGCGCTCAAACAGTCGATGCCATAAAGACTTTTATCCCTGAAAGCCCCACAGAAGCTTCACTGGCTATCCAAAATCGCCAATCCAAAATCCAAAATCGAAAGCCCCACAGACGCTTGACTGGCTATCCAAAATCGCCAATCCAAAATCATCGATGTCAAAAACCGGGTTTCGGAAACGCAGGCTATTTAAGGCAGCTTATTTAGCTTATTTAGGGAAATTGGGCAGATCGATGGCAGCCAGCGACGACAGCTTCTTGGATGGGCGCGTGGGGTAAACTACGGGGGCAAGATTCGCTTTGGCTTCGGGAGCTGTCACTTCGGGATTGCTGCGATCCGGACGAGCCGGAGCCGCGGACTCTGCTGCCGTAGCGGCCCAGCGATGGGTTTCAAAGGGCATGGTCAGCAATTTGGGTTGTACGGGCACCGGTCGGGGCGGCATGGGGGGAATCGGTGCCGAAGCAGGAGGTGAAAAGGCAGCAGATTGGGGCGCTGAGCTGTCTGACGGGGGCTGAATTTGAGACTCCCCAGCGCCACGCCGCGCGAGTGGCAGCGTATTTTGGGAGGGGTCGTCTGCGGGCTGCGTGGGATGGATTTCGCCATCGGGGGCGATCGCCTCGGTTGAAAGCGCCGCCAACTGGTCAATCAGCCCCGCCTGCACCAGGTCTTCGGCGGAAACCTCCACCAGCTTTGCCAGGTCTTGCCAGAGGGTTGTTTCTGCATTCGGGTCTGTGCTGGGAGCGCTGCCGACTTCGTTTACCAGGTCGGTGAACTCTCGGAACAGAGAGCGCACATTGTCCGCAGCCGAAAGTTCAGCAGCCGAAAGTTCATCCGTCCGCAGTTCTGCACTGGCTTGGGGAGGCGGTTCCGAAGCAGCCGCGTTCGCGGGGTCTGGCGCTGGCGACGCACTGGCCGCTGCTGGCGTGGAGTGGCTTGCTCCTGATCCAAATTGAAACGCAATGACATTCGTCATAACCGTTGCAGCATCGCCATTTCCGTCCAACGGAGCGATAGACTCCGGCCCCTCGGCATTGATCAGGCTTGGATCAATTCCTTCTTGAGCAAGGCTGGAATCTGGCAGGGACATACGGTCCCTCTCTGCGTCGTTGGTCAAAAGGGCATCTGCGGAAACCACATCACCCAGCCACGCCGCTGTTTCCTCCGCATTTTCGGGCTGGCTAGCCAAGACATTGACCAGTTTGGGGGGAACTGTTGATTCGGCGGATTCTGCTGACCACGGGCGGATCGTCGCCGCTTTGGGCAACAGCGACGGAGCCGAGAGCAGTTCGGCGGCGGCAGGGGCCTGCCAGGGCTGGGCTGTGGGCTGGGCGATCGCCTCTCCAGGTGCATCCAGCAGGGCTGCCGGAACCTCCAAACAACGCTCCAATGCCGCCTTGAACTGGAGCGTATAGCGCTGTTGCCGCTGGAGCCGCGTTTGCAAGTCTCGTACCAGTGCTTCGCTATGAGCCAATCGCTGCGCTTGCTCTTCGTAGCGCTGCTGGGCGAGCTGATTCTCTTGCTCAAGCTGCGTAATCCGCTCTCGGCTCAGCGCTAGCTCCTGGGTCACGGTTTCTGCCAACACCTGCTGTCGATGGCTCAGTTGCTGGGTCGCTTCCAGTTGCTCTGTAAGCTGGATAATTTGCTGTTCCAACGGCTGAATGGTCGCCTGCACCTGGTCAGCGGCAATCGCCGTTGCCGCAAGAGCCTGCTGCTGTTCTAGGGCATCCTCCAGCATCGACACGCGATCTAGCAGCGCGTTGTTGCACTGGTTCAGTTCTTGAATCAGGCTAATCAAATCGGCAACGTTGGGAGAAGCGGCCTCCGGCTCACTAGCGGCTGGAGCCACCACATCCCAACTGGGGCGCTCTGGAACAATGCGGCGCGTGGTCGGCGGCACTGATTGGCCTGATTGAGGCACTGCATTGGGCGAAGTATTGGGCGAACTAGGACTGCGCGATTCGGTATTGCGCTGGGGCTGGATAAAATGCGATCGCCCCGGCTGCGGCTGACCCGGCTGCGGCTGACCCAACTGCGGACTCGCTGCCTCGCCCTGTGCCGCCTCGCCGTATACAGACTGCCGCTCAATCGCGTCTGCGCTGATGGCGTTTGGAAAATTCACAGGCTGCCACTCTTCCCAAGACCCGACCGAGGATGATGCCGCCTCAGGGTTAGAAACAGTCGGAACATTACTCGGAACATGATGAACACGATTCGGAACGTCCGGGTCTGCGGGTGCGGATTCTGGTGCGGCTTCTACGGGTGGCTCCGTCGAAAACTCTGCCCAACCCGCAAACCAGCTTGAAGGGGAGGGCGGATTTGCCGAGTTTTGGGCTTGTTCGTTTTGAGAAGAGTTTGGCTCGCTCATCGATTTGACCTGGCAGGGCGGGAGGCATTAAATCAGACTTACTCTTGTTAACACAGAAATCGGAGTTGAGAACGTTTTTTTACCAGGTTAGCGCCAGAACACTGGATTAGATTCAGTATCAGGCCAGGGCAGCGCTGCTGCATATCCTTCGAGTCGAACATTGCTATGACTTGTTTGGTCTGGAATCGTCGGGTTCGTAAACCATGAGATCACCAGGCTGACACTGGAGCGCTTTGCAGAGAGCGTTCAGGGTCGGTTCGTCAATGCGGGTGAACTGGCGTCGAGTTTTCATACGAGAAATGGATGTTGGATGCATCCCCAGCATCTCAGCCAATTCATTGTTGCTGATATTCCGTTCAGCCATGATGACTGCTAACCGCCAATGAATCACGCCTTTTACCGCTTTGCCCAAACACACGCTGTCTGCGGTGATGCTATCACTCGGTTTCGTCCGGCACTGCTTTCTTGTCCTTAGAATCTATTTTCATAGCGTTAGCGGTTTAATTTCTAAAAGACTTGCTTTACACCCAGACAAACCTGAAACGCGATCGCCCCTGCGGACCTACAACTTGAAGGGCGATCGCCAAGCGGGTGAGGTGTGCTGTCCCAGCGACTCTAAAGCTGATCTGGCAAATCCAGAATCGTTTTACCAATGGTCTGGAGTAACCGCTCTAGTGCCTTCATCTGCTGCACCGTAAAGGTGGGGACATTTTTCCTGAGTTCCCAGCGGCTGACGGTTTGTCCAGAAATGCCCAAGGCGCGAGCAAACTCTTCTTGACTCATTCCCAACTCTTCTCGGAGTTGTTTTAGGGGCGAAATCTCTGTAGGGGATGGGGGGCTTGGCTTTTTGGGCATGGACGAAAGCTAAACAAGTTGTTTAGGCATCTTGACTAGCCTCTTTCTAAACAAAATGATTAGTCACATTGCTTAATCCAAGAGTTCCAGCGTCGCTTTGGAGAAAAGGACTGCCTTTTCCTTCAGTTTGTCATTTAATTAGTCATTTCAATTGACACGCAGAAACAATCTTAGTGAGAAACCATGATGATGAAAAACAAAAATACCGTTCCCGATCTCATTCGTGCGCCTATTCCCGATGCGCCTGCGGATCGGGTTCCCATTCGCCTGCTGATCTGCGGCGCTCCGGCAGGCGTAAATCGGATTGTGCATGAGCTACATGTCCTGCGCTTTGCCCAGGCGGGCGAGTGGAGTCCGCCGCTGCCGTCGCCTGTGGAGGGTGAGGTGATTCGGATTTTGGTGCGATACTTCAAGCCGGAATGAAAAGCGCGATCGCCCCTCCCACGCTCCGCCCCATAGTCCCTACAACCGCAACGGGCGAAAACCTGCCCAAATCTTCTTGCAATCTTCAGGGTTTACCCCCTGGAATCCTGATGATCCCCATTGCACACTATTGATGATGTGTGCTGCCTGCTGGAAAAACGCTTTCTGCCACAGACTTTCGAGCCATGATGGGTTTCGAGTTTGGCTAGGAGGCGCAGCATAGCAGGCTCCAGGAGGCTCAAGGAGACTCAATAGGAGGCTCAGACTTTTGAATACTCTTCCCTTTTCGGACTCGATGGCTGGGCTAGCGGCAACCAACTTCCGGCATCTCCCCAAGGCCGAGCGCGATCGCCTGCTGCGGGGCGAGATTTTGATTACGCCGCATCCAATTAACCTGTGGGGGACGGGCGTGACGGCGCAAATGCACCTGCCCCTGTCACCGGATTGCGCTTGGAGCCAGTTGACCCAATATCCCCGCTGGGTAGAGTACTTTCCGGACATCTCCCAGAGCCAAGTCTTGCACGAATGCACTGAGTCGCGGATAAAAACGCTGTTTCAGGCGGCCAGCAAGACGTTTCTGATGCTGTCGGTGCAGGTGGAGGTGTATTTGAACGTGATCGAGCGGATGCAGGGCGATCGCCGTCAGATTCGCTTTCAGCAGGAACGGGGCAGTTTTAAGCGTTTTCTGGCGGAGTTGGTGATCGAGCCACTGGGCTTTGGCACACTGCTTGCCTATAGCGTTGAGGCCGCGCCCTCGCTCCCCATTCCAGCCCCGCTGATTCAGGAGGCCGTGCGCCTCGATCTGCCGCGCAATATGCAGCAAATGCAGCGGGTGCTGTGTGGCGATGTCCGGGGCGGGGCGTTGGGCGATCGCCAGGCTGCCTAGCTCTAGCCCATGTGCTACGTTTGGGAAGTTGGATATGGAACAGTTCCCGCACAGACCTCAATATTCCTAGACATCCCTCAACCTTCCTGAACCATGCCCTGGACTCTTCCCAAGATTTTCCCCGCACTGACGGTTTTGAGCGCCCTCGCGCTGCCCGGTCTGGCTCTCCAACCCGGATTCGCAGCCGATCCGCCCTCGCCCCAACGCAGCAGCGCCCTGCAACGCCTGGGGCAAATGTTTTCGCCGGAAATCCAGTCCACCATTGGAGCCTGTCTGGAGCAGGGCAAGGTCGATGTGGCCGCCGGGCCGACCAGCAGCGGCGCGGTGCGCTGTGGCGATGGGTCAACAACCAGCGTTCCCTATGCTGCCTATGTCGCCACCGTGTCGGACGTGCTGACGGCCAGCAGCCTGGTTGGGTTTCGGGCGGTTTTGCAGTCCAATTCGGGCGTGTCTCCGGAGATGCTACGGATGTTTGTGAACAGCCCCCAGGGTGGAATCGTGCTGCGTCAGGCCGTGCAAACTGCAATTACCCAGAGCGAACTGCTGCCTGCCACGGCGACCGCATCTACCGACATCCTCACCGATGCCGTCCTGACGCGGCTATTGCCCAGCCTGCAAGACCCCACAACGCTCGACACGCTGCTGGGCACCCCAGAGCAATATAGCCAGGTGGTGCGGGAGTTTTGCACGGCTCCGGGCATGTCGGTCGAACAGGCAAAATCGCGCCTGCCGCTGAATGAACTCCAGCTTTATGCCATTTGCATTCAGGAGTCGGGCGTGGCCGACGAAATGCTGCGGCTTGGCGGCCGATAGGGCTTGGAGGCTGGGCAGACAAGCATGACGGTGGTGTTGACCAATGACGACGGGATTGACGCACCGGGGCTGCTGGCGTTGCAGCGGGCGCTGGATCAGAAGTGCGTGATTGTCGCACCGCAGCAGCCCTATTCGGGCTGTAGCCACCAAGTGACGAGCGATCGCCCGATTTCGGTCGAGAGGCGATCGCCCCACGCCTTTGCCGTCGGCGGCACGCCCGCAGATTGCACCCGTCTTGCCCTGCGGCATCTCTGCCCAGAGGGATCGCTGGTGCTATCGGGGGTGAATGCGGGTGGCAACCTGGGCGCAGATATCTATGTGTCGGGGACGGTGGCAGCCGTGCGCGAGGCAGCGCTGCATCGCGTTCCGGGCATCGCCTTTTCACAATACAAGCGGCGCGGGCTGGAGATCGACTGGGAGATGTCTACGCGCCTAGTGCGGCTGGTGCTGGATCGCTTGCTAAATGCTCGCACGCTGCCGGGAACGTTTTGGAATGTGAACCTGCCCCACCTGGAACCGGGCGCACCCGACCCCACGCTAGTATTTTGCCCGCTCTGTACGCAGCCCTTGCCGACGGATTATCGCGTAGAGGGCAACACGTTCATTTACGCAGGCAACTACAACCAGCGCCAGCGCGATACAGGCGCAGATGTGGACGTGTGCTTTGCGGGCAATATCGCCATTACGCAGCTCCGGCTGTGGGAAGGATGATGGCGATTTTAGATTTTGGATTGAGCCAGGATGTAGGCTACAGGGCGTGGCACGGTATTGGTATAGGCTGCAAGTAGAGCGATCGGTCGAGACGCGCCTTGCAAGAACGTGGGTGGTTATGGCGAAAGCTTGCTCTTTAACTTGTGCCATGCAGCCAATCTTCTCCAAATCTCCTTTATCCTTGCAAGCAGGAATATATAGACGGGCAACGATTGTTAAGGCTTGAAAAAATACTGAAGATATGGCTAGAAACTGGGCAATTGTCGTTGGCATCAACCAATACAGCACCTTCCTAAGTCCATTAAAGTATGCGAAGCAAGATGCTGAGTTAATGTGCAATCTATTCAAAGAATTAGAATTTGATGAAATCTGTCTGTTCACAGAAGATTCTCCGCCTCAGCGCGTAGGACACAGACTCTTGCCCACCTATCCATCCTACGGTTATCTGCATGGATTCTTATTGGAAGTGTTCAAAGAGCCATTTCTCTCTACTGGAGATAACCTATGGTTCTTTTTTGCAGGTCACGGGATGCAATATGCTAATCGAGATTACTTAATGCTCGTTGATACTCATCCTAGTAACGTCGCTGCAACTGGAATTTCGGTCGATTATATTCAAGAACAATTAGTCCGATCTGGTGCCGATAATGTAATTCTTCTTCTAGATGCCTGTCGCAACCAAGGACACAGGGGCGTAAGCCAAATTAGTCGCGAAGCAAGGCAAGGGGTCATCACAATTTCTTCTTGCAGTCCAGCAGAAGTCTCGTGGGAAGTTGATGAGCTTCAGCACGGTGTATTTACATATTGCCTTGATGAGGCATTGAACCCAAGAAAGGAAAATTTAGAAAAATTGAGATGTGCTACAGTCGAGGGATTAAATAATCACTTACGTAGACGTGTACCCTTCGTTTGCGAATGGTATAAGAAGTTTCCAGCACAAAATCCTTTCACAAAGATTGCTCCACTGGAAAAATCCCACCTTATCTTATTTCCCAAATATGCCCGTTTAGAAGACGTAAAAAGGCTTCAGGAAGACGCTCAAGAGGCCTTCTCAAAACGAAATCTAGATTTTGCTGAACAACTCTGTATTCGAGCTAATGAAGCAGCACAGGGTCAAAATAAAAGCGTATTAGATCTTCTTAATCAAATTCAACAAAAGCGGCTAAAAATTAGCAATCTCGCATTGCCGCAAATTCCTCTAAGCCAAATTGTAGGCGAGTTTAATGGATTGAGAGATAGTCGATCTACACAGCTTTCTGAATTCACAAAACAAGCATCCCAAGCCGTGACAGATCGGCTTCATGATCAATATCTGGGATTCAGAGGATTTCTAACACCAAAAATTCAATCCGTTGGGCGTACTTTTACAAGTATCTCTACTCGGAATCGCAAAAAAACTCTAGGCTGTCTAGGGTTGATAGGGTTGGGCTTTTTAAGCCTGGCAGTCTTGCGAGATGTATCTAGCAATCACACTCCCTCTCATTCTAGTTATCAGGCTTTAGAGAGTTTTCTCAGATCAGGCAACTGGATTGCGGCCGATCAAGAAACAGTGAATCTGATTTTACAAAATGTTGGAAAGCCGTCTCTGATTTCGTTGGTTCCAGGTGATGTAAATCAAGTCCCGTGTGAGGTTTTGAGTGACATCGATCGATTGTGGGTTCAGAATAGCGCAGGCAAGTTTGGATTTAGCGTCCAAAAGAGAGTATTTTTAGACATAGAAAAGCTTGCGCCAACGCTGGAGCGAAATACTATCCTATCCGCATTTAACACGCAAGTTGGCTGGAATTCAAATGAAATTTGGGGTTCAGATTCGCGCCCAATTAAGTCAGGAGAATTTCCGGCAGGACACTTCCCAAAAACTTCGTTTAGAGTGGGTTTTTCAAATTTGATCCAAAAGCTTTCTACCTGTCAGTTTTGAATTGAGGAAACTGGTTTCCTAAGTTTCATACAGCCGCTAGCGGTTTGGGTCGATAGCCAACACCGTAGACGGTTTTTCTCGATAAAGATTTTTCCACAGTAGCGGGGCAAATGAGGACGTGCCTGCTGTAACATAGCAAATCCGCGGATCTTGGGCATTGAGGGGGTGAGCTGGTTGACTGACAAAACTAATCGGCGACATAGCAGTACGTGTGTATTTTGAACTCAATTCGATAGGTACGCTGCTCATGCTGCTTCCGAGAGGCCATAGCGGGTTCAGGATCGCGGTTATGGGTGAAACGGACCTGGTCGATAAGTTGCCAGCCGTTCTCTAGTGCCGCTTTCACCCAATCCCACCCAATGCGAAAGTAGCTATTACCGCGAAACCAATGAGGGTCAACCCAGCGACGTTTGCCAGCAGCGACGACCTCGACGCCTTGAGCCGTGACATAGAGGGTAGCGACGGCCAAGAGAAACCAGAGGCGAGAGAAGGGCACAGACCGAGCGAATCTCGGATTTCTGGAGATTCCAGCCGTTGGATGGGTCGTCGAGAAACGCTTCCTCGATATCAAAGCGCAAGCCGTATTCCTAGAAAGTATTCAGACGGGTGGGTTCATCGCTAAACGATGGCCCAAAACCCACCATTTGACCTTGTTGCAGCCAAAGGCGAGGTGCATCGAGCCATACCACTCCCCTTTGTGAAGATACGTTTGCTGCCCTTGCAGTGGCTTCTAGGAGGCGATCGCGCTGTGTAGCATGAGGTATTTGAACCGTCCTTTATACTTTCTTGTTTCCTTTCGCATTAGCGTACCGCTGTTTAAACAGGGCTTGTCGCTTTTTGTGATCAACAATCGGTGCAGGATAGTTGCAAGAACGGCGATCGCCCGCATCAATATTCCCGGTCACCAGCAATCCAGTCTCCAGCCCGCGCAATTCCGGCAGCCATTCGCGGATGTATTCTGCCTCTGGGTCAAACTTTTGCGCCTGACTGGCGGGGTTAAAGATCCGCAGTGGCTTTGGGTCCATGCCGCTGGAGGCGCTCCACTGCCAGCCGCCGTTGTTTGCAGCCAAATCGCCATCGATTAGCCGCTGCATGAAATACTTTTCGCCCCAGCGCCAGTCGATGATCAAATCTTTCGTCAAAAAGCTGGCGACGATCATGCGGCAGCGGTTGTGCATCCAGCCCGTTTCGTTGAGCTGGCGCATGGCTGCATCCACAATCGGATAGCCCGTGCGCCCCTCACACCACGCATGGAAGTGTTGCTCGTTGTTCTCCCAGGGAAAGTCCTTAAACGGTTCTCGATAGGGCCCGTCTGCCAGTTCGGGAAAGTGATATAAGACATGCTGATAAAACTCGCGCCAGGCTAGCTCCTGCCGCCACACGCGAATGCCTTCCTGGGCTTCGTCGCTGCGGGTCTGTTCCTGGGCGGTTTGCGTGGCGGCCCAGACCGTGCGGATGCCGATCGCCCCAAACTTAAGCGCTGCGCTCAGTCTGGAAGTGCCGTCTACAAAGGGGAAATTGCGCTGCTCCTGATAGTCGGTCATGGCGCGATCGCAGAATTCTGTGAGCCGCTCTTGGGCCGCTGCTTCGCCCGGTTCTAGAACAAAGCCTCCATCCCACACCAGACCCAGATCCTTGAGCTTGGGCAGGGCGATCGCCCCCGCTTTGGTTGCCGCGTCTTTTTCAGAATCCGTCAGCCCTTCGGCATTTTTCAAATCTGCCACAGGTTCGGCTTTGGGCTTGCTGCTCCAGTTTTTCCAAAAGGGCGTATAGACCGTGTAGGGCGTGCCGGAGCCGCTGAGGATTGATTTGGGATCGTGCAGCAGTTGATCCCAAAACGCCTGATATTCTATGCCTGCTTCCTTGAGGGCGGCGGCAACTTGGCGATCGCGCTCTCGTCCGTAGGGTTCCACGTCGCGGTTCCAGTACACGGACTGAGCGCCCAGGGCGTTGGCCAGTCGAGGCATCGCCTTCACGGGGTCATCGTGCAAGATCAGCAGTTGGCTGCCTGCTTTGGCGTATCGCGTCTGCAAGTCTTGCAAGCAGCCCAGCAGATAGGCCACGCGCACCGGGGCCACGTCATCCCGCTGCAAAAGACCGGGATCAAGGCAAAACACGCCGATGACTTTTGCCGAGCGCAATCGCCCTTCCGACAGCCCCACATTATCCGCAATTCGCAAATCGCGGCGATGCCAAAACAAAATCAACTCGCTCATACCGTGCCTGCTGGATTCTATTCATCACCTTACTGCATCTCATCCGGCGAAGTAGCGCAGCAGATAAAGACAGATCGGCAAACCACGCTGACTTTGCTTGAGTAAGAAGTTGGGACGTAGGAGGAGACCCAAAACCGAGGGGTCAATGCTCTCTTGGCGAGAAATTTCGAGAAATGGCTCGTTGGAAAGAGCTTTCTGGAAAGCGCCCCGGCAATTTTGAAGATTTTCAGCGGAGTAAACTCAGCGCAATTCTGCTTAGGGTATGGTTTGAGAGAGGCGATCGTCTCTCTCACAGAAAAATATTAAGCAGGATATCATCGCTGCGTCGATTAGCAGCCCCTATCAGCGGCATCCCCCCATCGCACTTCCTTACACCCGACGAGCAGACCTAAATGGCACGAATTGTCTCTATTCATTCTTTTCGAGGCGGCACAGGCAAATCGAACACCGCAGCCAATCTGGCGACCCTGTTGTCTAAACACGGGCAGCGCGTCGGTGTGATTGATACTGATATCCAGTCGCCGGGGATTCACGTCCTATTTGGGCTGGAACCCAACAGCATGAAAAACACCCTCAACGACTACCTCTGGGGCGACTGCACGATTGCCGAAAGCGCCTACGATGTCACCGTGCCAGACTTCAAAACCGGAGAAGGCGCAGTCTATTTAGTGCCGTCCAAAAGCTCTGCCGAGGATATTGCCCGCGTGCTGCGTGAAGGCTACGATGTACGTCTGCTGCGGAACGGGCTACAAGATCTGGTCAAAGCTTACAATCTCGACTACGTCCTGATCGACACGCACCCCGGTTTGAACGAAGAGACGCTGCTGGCGCTGGCCATGTCGAACTTGCTGCTGCTGGTGCTGCGGCCCGACCAGCAAGATTTTCAGGGAACGGCGGTGGTGTTAGACCTGGCGCGAAAGCTGCGCGTTCCCAAGATTCTCATGCTGATCAATCGGGTGCTGGCCAGCGTGGATGTGGAAGACCTGAAAAAGCAGGTCGAGTCGATCTACAGCAACGAAATCGGCGCGGTTCTGCCCAACTGTGAGGAGATGATGCAGCTTGGCAGCAGCGATCTGTTTGCAGTTCGCTATCCCGATCATCCCCTTTCGCAGGAAATGGAGCGCCTAGTGCGCCAGATTGTGGCCGCTGAGTAAGCCGCTTGCCCTGAGACTCGATACTTTCCTAAAACTCACAAAATATCTGGAGATCTGTCTGGAGATTTGCAGGGACAAGCGGTATGGTTTAGGGACATGCTCCACCGTTTTCCTCGGACTTGAAATTCGGACTTGAAATTATGCAGGAGCCTTGTTCTGCCCCCTCTTCAGACCCTGCCGTTGAGCAGTCCCTACGCCTGGAAATCGCCCAACTCCGTGCTGAACTGGAAACCCTCCGCCAAGAAAAATCTGACCTGGAAATCTTGCTAGAGATGACCACCGAACACTCCGACACGGTGGAGGCAGAGCTTCAGCGCGAAGCAGAGGAAACGCTGCGGGAAAGCGAACATCGGCTGGCACAGTTTCTCGAAGCAGTGCCCGTGGGCGTGTTTGTGGTAGATGGCAGCGGGCGCTCCTACTATGCCAACCGTATGGCGCAGCAGATTTTGGGCCATCCTCCCCAGACCCAGGTGACCACTGATGAATTGTCGGAAACCTACCAGGTCTATCAGGCGGGCGCAGAGCGACTGTATCCTGCGGAGGCGTTGCCAATTGTGCGGGCGCTGACGGGTGAGAGCAGCACGGTGGATGATATGGTGCTGCGTCAGGGCGATCGCACGGTTCCCTTGGAGGTGTGGGCCAGCCCGATTTACAACGAGAGGGGGCAAGTGGTCTATGCGATCGCCGCTTTTCAGGACATCACCGAGCGCAAGCGGGCCGAAGATGCCCTGCGAATCGCCGAAGCCAACTACCGCAGCATCTTTGAAAACGCCGCCGAGGGGATTTACCAAACCACGCCGGATGGTCAGTATCTCAGCGCCAATCCGGCGATCGCCCGCATGTATGGCTACGACAGCCCCGCCGAGCTTATGGCCAGCGTCGGCGACATCACCCAGCAGGTCTACGTAGACCCTCAAGAGCGCGATCGCTTTCGATCCCTGCTCACCCAGCACGGCGAAGTCAAAAACTTTGAATATCAGGTGTATCGCCGCGACGGCACCGTGATGTGGCTGCTGGAGTCAGCGCGGAGCGTGTGCGATCGCACGGGCAGAGTCCTCTATTACGAGGGCATGTGCATTGACATCACCCAGCGCAAACAGCAGGAACAGGCCCTCCAGCAGCGGGTGCAGCAGCTTCAGATCGAAATCGACGAGGCCAAACGCCAGCGCCAGGTCGCTGAAATCACCCAAACTGACTATTTTCGCCAGATTCAGCAAGAAGCCGAACAGTTCAAGCGGCGACTGGCCGAGTAGGGCTGTGAATGGAGCTGCATGTAAGGCTGGAATAAGGCTGGAATAGCTTCTAGATTGACACCGCCCGTCATCCTCTCCAACCCCTATCCGCTTCGATCCAAATCCGCTTCGATCAAAATCCGCAGAAATCCGCCTCGATTAGAAATCCGCTTTGATAAAAAAGTTCACGAGAAAAGCTAAATTGTCCTCACGCGAAAAAATGAGAGAATAGTGGCCCAAATAGCACCCCAGTTTCAGATGAAATGCTACATAACCCGTACACGCTACGGTGATCACAACCCGCCGTAGCCGCAAATCGGAGATGCAGCAGGTGCGAATCGGGCATCAATCCGGTGTGAATCCGGTCTTTGTCATCCAGTCGAGGTTTCTGTGGCCAAAATTGTTTCGATTCATTCCTACCGGGGTGGCACAGGCAAGTCCAACCTCACCGCAAACCTGGCCACGGCGATCGCCCTCCAGGGTAACCGAGTCGCCGTCATCGACACCGACATTCCCTCACCCGGCATCCACGTCATCTTTGGGCTAGACGATCAAAAAATCGACAAAACCCTCAACGACTACCTCTGGGGCCGCTGCACGATTGCCGATGCTGCCTACAACGTCACGCCCCCCTCCTCTAATCCCAGCGGCGGCCAGGTGTTTCTCGTCCCCTCCAGCGTCAACGCCGACGAAATCGCCCGCATTCTCAACCAGGGCTATGACTTTCGCCTGCTCAACGACGGACTGCGCCAGCTCGTGCGCCAGCTTGAAATCGATTATTTACTAATCGACACCCACCCCGGACTGAACAAAGAAACCCTCTTATCAATCGCCGTTTCCAACCTGGTGCTGCTGATCCTGCGGCCCGACCAGCAAGACTTTCAGGGCACCGCCGTCACGGTAGACGTGGCCCGCCAGCTCGATGCCCGCCAAATGCTGCTCATCGTCAACAAAGTCCTCAGCAGCATGGATCAAACCGCCCTCAGAGAACAGGTCACCCAGACCTACAAAGTGCCCGTTGCAGGCGTGTTCACCCTGTCCGAAGAAATGATTTACCTGGCCAGCAACGGCATCTTCTTCCTGCGATATCCCGATCACCCGTTCAGTCAGGAACTCCGCCGCGTCGTTGCCCAGGTGATCGGTTAGTCATCAGTTAATCATGGGTTCAATGCTGCAAATCTTTGGCGATTTTCAAGACGACTATCCCCCCAGTCAGGAATTCCTGTCGCTGGCCTTTTCCCCCAGTTCTGCGCCCATCCGCCAGCGCTGGCGCGTGAACGGACTCTCGGCCGATTTCGTGGCCGACTACATGACGACCTTCTTTCCTGGTGAGGATGATTTATCATCTCCCTCTCAGCGAAAAGAGGTTCGCGATGCCGTAAGCTTTATTGCGAATGAGCTGTTGGAAAACGCAATGAAGTTTAGTGACGAAACCTCCGCTTTTCCAATTCAGATTCAGCTCCATTTGCACAGCGACGCGCTGGTTTTTTTCGTCACAAACAGCATCAAACCCGACGGCATCACCCAATTTCAAAAGCTAATTCAGGAAATTGTTTCCAGCGATCCCGACGAGCTTTACATGCAGCGGCTAGAAGCCAACGCACTGGATGAAAGCAACTCCGGTTCGGGGCTAGGGCTATTGATTATGCTGACCAACTACGCCGCCCGCCTGGGATGGAAGTTTGAAACCCTGCCCGCAGAGCCAACCCTCACCGCCGTCACCACGATGGTCAAAATGCCCGTCTAGGCAGCAGGGTGGACAAGCTACGACAGACGATAGATGCATTAGAATCAGCAAAGATTAAGTTGAGCGCTATGGAACTCCGGGACGACGACTATCAAATCTGGTATAACGCAGAGACGCAGACATTGACCTGCCAGGGGGCGCTGCGTCTGGGCGGGCCAGACGAATACGCACCGATTGCTCAACTATTGGATGAGGTGGTCAAGCAGGAACCTCAAAATTTGGAACTCGATTTGCGGAAGCTGGCATTTCTCAATAGCTCTGGGATCAACACCCTGTCCAAGTTTGTAATCAAGGTGCGGCAAAATAGCCAGATCCAACTGGTGATTCAGGGATCAAATGAGATTCCCTGGCAAACCAAGTCGCTGCCCAATTTGCAGCGATTGTTGCCCACGCTCAAGCTCCAGTTTGATTAAGCCGCTTATCTCTGAGATCTAAAGGGACTGATCCTGGGAATTCTGGCAAATTCTGGCTCTCGATTTTCGACTCACGCTTTCGGTCAATCACTATGGGCACGTCCGCATCGCTTTCTGAGCAGGCTCCCGACCCGCTGCTGTCGGAGGTGATTGCCCTGCAACAGCAAGTCGAGCAGTTGCGTCAGCAGCTTTTGCAAACGCAGCAGGAAAAGGCTGACCTGGAGGTTTTGCTGAACACGGTGACGGGCCATTCTGACCAGATATTGTCGGAAGTGGAGCAGGAAAAGACGGATCTGGAAATCTTGCTGGAAACCGCAACAGAGCATTCGATGCTGGTGGAAACCGACTTGCAGCAGCAGGTCGAGGAAGAGCGACGGCAGCGGGAGGAGCAGTTTCAGTCCATCACGGCGGCAACGCCTGTGGGGCTGCTGATTGCCGAGGTAGAAACGGGGCGAATTTTGTATGCCAACGAGCGGCTGGGGGATTTGCTGGGGCTGTCGCCAGCGGCGCTGCTGGCCCAGTCTACGGTCGATTTTTACGCTCAGCCGGGGGAGCGGGTTTCGGTGCTGGAGGCGATCGCCCAAAACCAGACCTACCAGGGGGAACTGCTGTTTCGGCGGACCGATGGCAGCGTGTTTTGGGGGCTAATGTCAATGCGGCCGTTTGGGTTTAATGGACAGCAAACCCTGCTAACGGCAATTCAAGATATCAGCGATCGCAAGCAGGCCGAAGATGCCCTGCGAATTGCCGAAGCCAAATATCGCGGCATCTTTGAAAACGCGGTGGAGGGCATTTTTCGGATGGCGCTGGATGGCGACTATCTAGAAGTCAACCGGGCAATGGCGGGCCTGTTTGGCTATGCGTCCCCTGCCGAAATGCTAGAGACCGTTCGCGGCGCAACGGCTCAGCTGTATATTGACCCTGCCCAGCAGCAAGACCTGCGGCAGCGCCTCGCATCTCAGGACGAAATCAAAGATTTTGAATACGCAGCCCGCCGTCAGGATGGCAGCCGCTTTTGGGCATCGGCCTGGGCACGGGCAATCCGCAGCGAATCGGGCGACCTGCTCTACTACGAAGGAAGCTGCATCGACATTACCCAGCGCAAGCAGCAGGAAGAAGCCCTGAAACGAGAAATTCGCAAACTGCGGATTGAAGTCGATCAAACCAAGCGCCAAACAGAAGTCGCGCAAATCGAGCAAACCGACTATTTTCAATGGCTGGTGTCCCAAGCCGATGACCTGCGCCTGTTCAAAGATGCGCCACGGCGAGATGGGGGACGAGATGGGGGATAATCCGGCGCTGGCAGCTTCCGGCGTTGGGGCTTCCTAGCCGCAGCAATACTCGGCGCTATGCTAGAGCTATGATTTCTTCTTTCCAGCCTGCTTTGAATGCTGAAGACCAGCGCGTGCTGCTGTCGGGCGTAACCTGGCAACAGTACGATAGCCTACTGGCAACCCTGGGCGACTATCCCGGCTTGCGGCTGATCTACCTGGAAGGAAACTTAGAAATCTTCATGCCCTCCGCCGAACACGAGCTAGTCAAGAAAGTGCTGGCGCGGCTGATCGAGCGCTATGCCGAAGCGGTGGATATTCCCCTACACGGCTACGGTTCCACCACCTTTCGTCAAGAAGCTGCTGCCCGTGGGCTAGAGCCAGACGAGTGCTACTGCATCAACACGCTGAAGCCGTTGCCCGACTTTGCCATCGAAGTGAACCTGAGCAGTGGCGGCATCAACAAGCTGGCAGTCTATCAGGGATTGGGCGTGCCGGAAGTGCTGGTCTGGCAAGCAGGCGACCTGACGCTGTATGACCTGCGCGGAGAGGCCCATCGCACCGTCAGCCACAGTCAGTTTTTCCCAAATTTAGAGATTCAGCAGCTTGCCCAATTTGTCCGCCCCTACGACCAGCCCCAGGCGATCAAGGATTTTCTCAGCAGCTTGCAGGAGGGATGACTCTTGTCGGAGCCTCCATCTCACTGATTCCGAAACTGCCATGCGGCCTCTAGCACCTGCACCCAGCGCTTTTGCACCTGCTTGGGCGTGCAGCGGAGGGCTTGGGCGATGGCCGTGTCGGGTTCCCGCTGCATTTTTAGCCGCAAGAGCTGGCGCTGGTCGGCGGTGAGCTGGGCCTGGAACGCCTCCCACTGGTGCTGGGGCATTCCCAGGTTTTGATCCAAATCGGCACCAAGCCACTGGTGGACGAGTTGCCAGCGGTGAGAGCGCGAGAATTTTTCGACGTGATACTTAAACCGCTGCTGCAAATAGTCGCGCTGGCGGGGCGACAGGCCGAGGATTTCGTCGATTTCGGGGGCGGTGAGGTCCTGCATTTTTAGGATGAGATAGTCGATGCAGTCCTGCTGCTTTTGGGATTCTAGGTATTGCACCAGTTCTGCCACGACGCGATCACGCAGGACGGAATCTGACGGGTCTAGCGCTTCGGACACCATCTGTTCTCTCACCTGCTGCACCACGGGCGATCGGCTGTGGATGTCGGCATCGTCGCCCCGCGCCGATTCTACCGCCAGATCCAGATCGACGGACGTTTCGGCGGGCTGGCGACGGGCAAACCCCTGCGCCCGCAGCACAATGAGCTGCTGGTTGCGGCGGCCGGGCAGGTTGATGCGGCGCTTGGCATATTGCTCCATAAAGGCCATGTATTCCGCCAGTTCTAGCCGGGTCTGGGGGCTGTAGTCTTCGGGCAAAAAGTTCTCTTTGCGGAAGGCCTTTAGCACTTCGATGTAGAAGATTTGCATGAAGTCTTCGATCATCTCGTAGCGAGCCTGAAAGCCAAGCTGGGCACGGCTGCGCGTGATGTGGCGATAGACAATGGCGCTGAGGTGGCTGTGTAGCTCCACCCGACCGCGCCGCGATCCCAGCCGATAGTAGGTGAGGCACTTTTGCAGGCGGTGTTGGGCCAGCGTCCACTGCCAGGTTTCGACCTGTCCTGAAGACTGGATGCGATCGCTCTTGGTGCAAATCCGCTCGACTTCAGCCACAATCCGCCGCATCACGGTGTCGGCGCTGGTTGGCCGCTTAGCCAGTGCGGATTCCAACTCGTTTACCAAGCGCTCCACAAGCTGGAGGTTCTGAATTTCGGGCGGCTGGGCGGGTGGGGGGGCTGCGTTGTCTGTGTCGGTCGATAGGGAGGGGGAGTTGGAGGGGGCGATCGCCAGCGATTCTGTATCCACCTCCGCCATCAGATCAACAGAATCTAGCAGCGGAGCAGAACTCGACCCGGCTGCCAACAAAGCATCCACAGAATCCGTAGAATCCGTCGCTTCTGAGCGATCCGACGAAAAGGCCGCAGATGGCGACGCAGTGTGCGTATCGTGGGGACGAGGTTGATTAAAGTCGGCAGAGGCGACCGGAGCATGAAAACCAGAAGCCGTAGACGCAGGCGTGGCACAAGTGGGGAATTTGGCGGGTTCGAGATTCATGACGGTGTGGGTGATGCACGGGTTGGTAGAGCAACTGCCGCAGGGCGCGGAGCAAACTGCAAGGCGGTGTCGCCCGCTGGATGCCCCGAACTCAGCAGTCATAATCAGGTCTACACGCTCCCCTGGAGGGAGTACGGCTTCGTCCGGATGGGGCTATGTCACTTTTTATGCTGGTCTTGCAGGGCAAGACGCGGAGCGGGGTTCACCCGTATTCACCAAACCGCTGAATTTTGCAGGAACTCCAGACGAATCGGGCAGACGACGGGTGGGTAGCTGTCCCTGAGGGAATCGAACCAAAGGGGGTGCCAGTTGACCAGGTGGCTAAATTTTGGTTTAGTCCTGATCGGGCGAATGAATCGGGCGAATGAATCGGGCGTGTGACCGGGGTCGAGGTCTTCGCAAAAAGCGGGCTTTCCGAAAACGCCTGCGCTGCAAGGGGGGCGGCGCGATTCTCAGATCTCCGGCAAGCGGCCCAAGCGGGTGTGGCTCTGGCGGGGGGCTAGTCCGGTTCTGGTTCTCCCACCAGCCCGGTAACCGCCTCTACTCCTAGACCCTTTCGCAAGAGAATAGGTTCCTCCCCCGTCAGATCTAGCATGGTAGACACCTGATATCCCACGCGAGAATCGTCGTCGATGATGAGATCCACCAGCTTATCAAAGCGGTCGAACAGTTCAGGTTTAGAAATGTGACTGGGGGGAACGGGCGACTGAGAATCAAACGCTGTGGTTGCAGAGGTGGAGATAATCGGGTTGCCCAGCGTCGTCAGCACCGCCTGACAGACCGTATGATCCGGAACTCGGATGCCCGTTGTTTTGCGTTTGGGGTCCATGACGAGCCGGGGCACGAGCTTGGTGGCGGGCAGCAAAAAGGTGTAGGGGCCGGGAATCAGCCGTTTGATCAGTCGATAGGCGGCATCGCTGACATAGGCGTAGCTGGCGATGTTCGACAGGGATGAGCAAAGAAAGGTTAAGGGTTTGTCGCTCGAAAGCTGCTTAATTTTGCGGACGCGCTCGATGGCCGATTTGGCGTTGAGGTCGCAGCCAATTGCGTAGACTGTATCGGTGGGATAGAGCAGCACAGCCCCGTCCCGAAGCGCATCACAGACCTGATCGACCTTGCGCTTCTGGGGAGTTTCAGGATGGATGCTGTAGACGATTGCCATGCAGGTGTTCTGTAAAGGGGTGCGGCGTTCTGATGGAGCTTGCCCCAATTACGTCCGTGGAACTACGGGCGCTGCTGCTGTATCCGCCAGCCAGGGCATCAAACTATCGTACTCTTGCGGACGGTGAATCGTGGGATGGGGGTTTTTAATTCAGTACGAGATGAATTTCTCCTGATTTTTGGACAAGGGGCGATCGCCCGCCAAAGTTTGGAGTATCCTGGTAAATCCCGCGCTCTTTTTGGAGAGACACGGCATCACTGGGGGCGTTTGGCTTGGGTAGCTCCACTGAGGTTTTACGCAAAACCCACTGGGGAACCTACCGACTCCAAATTTCATCTGAGTCACTCAACCTGCAAGCATCGGGCCGCAAGCATCGAGCCGAGTCGATCCAAGGGCTGATTTCGCCGCGCCGGATTCAAAAGGTTTGATGAAGAAAAGCTAAAGCCTTTGCAGCGGATCGTAATCCCGTCGGCGAGTGCTGATAACAGTAGTAAGCTGGCAGGCTGATGGCTGTGGCAACGGCTGGGCAGGCGAAAAGACGAAGGGAAGATTGCTGGAATCTGCATTGATTCAGTCTTCTACCCGACCTAACATTCTCGTTAAATCTCCTCGTTCAATCAGCGAATTCTTCAAATCTGCAAACAAACCCAAACAACCCCAAGGAGGTGAACCCACGATGACCCCGCTGACCTATGCAAGACTCATCAAGTTCTTGCGCGAAGAGCTATCGGTGCCAGATGCGTCGATTGCGATCGCCCAGAAACACCTGGAGCATGACCCGGGCCCGCTGCCGATGATCCTGTGGCAATACGGCCTGGTGACGCTGGAACAGCTTGACCGCATTTATGACTGGCTCGAAACCGCCTGACTGCTGCCTGCGGCACTTGAAGCGGACACTGGAAGCGACCACTGGAAGCGACCACTGGAAGCGACCAACGTTAGGGCTGCTGCAAGATTTGCCGACATTCCTCCAGGGTCGTTGGGCGGTTGATGGTACTGCCAATCCACGATCCAAAAAACAGCATTAGCAGGATGATTAGCACGATTGGGCTGGGATCGCCCCATCCATCAGGATTGCCGGGTGGCTCAATTTTGCTCATGGCGATCGCCTCACAGAACTTTTCACACTGAACTTTTCACGCTGAACCGTTGACGCGGCATGAGGAGTACCGGAGTCCGTGAATCCCCCATCCTCTCATTCCCCCACTAGGATATCTTTTCCAACGCTCCGTCACCCGTGTACTCGTGGATCTAGCCAGCCGTATAGCAAATCGGCGACCAGGTTTAGCAGCACCACGAGGACGGAGAAAATAAAGGCGATCGCCATTACGACAGGGGTATCGCTGCGGGAAATCGACTCCACCAGCAGCGCCCCCATGCCCGGAACCCGAAAGACCTGTTCTACCACCAGCGACCCGGTAAACAGGCTGGGTAAATCCAGCGCCACCAGCGTAACGACGGGAATCAGCGCATTTCGCAGGGCGTGGGCTAATACAATGCGCCGTTTGGACAAACCTTTGGCGTGGGCCGTGCGGATATAGTGTTGTGGCAGTTCGTCGAGCATGGCGGCCCGCACAAACCGCATCAGCACCGCTGTTTGAAACAACACCAGGGTAGCGACTGGCATCAGCGATTGCTTCAGTTGCAGCACGAAGCTGTTCCAATCCCGCACGACCAGCGTGCTGTCGTAGATGAAGGGCAGCCACCGCCGCTGCACGCTAAACACGATAATCATCAGCAGACTGGTGACGAAGGTGGGCAGCGAAAAGCCCATTAGCACAGCCGACGTGAAGACCTGATCGGCGACGGAATCGCGCCACAGGGCAGAGAAGACCCCCAGCGGCAGGGCGATCGCCACGGAAATCAGGTACGACAATCCCGCAATCCACAGGGTCGTCGGCAGCCGCTGCAAAATCAACCCGCTGACGGGGCTACGGCTGGTGAAGGAATAGCCCAGGTCGCCGCGCAGCAGTGCCCCTAGCCATTTCACGTAGCGGACGGGCAGGGGTTGGTCGAGGCCGAGCGATCGCCGGATGTTTTCCCGCACCTCTGCGGTGATGGCTGGATTGCTGGCAAATTCCGACATCGGATCGCCCGGAGCCAACGCCAAAATCGTGAAAATGACCAGGCTAATCGCCAGCAGCGTCAGCCCTAGCCCCAGCAGCCGCCTTGCCCAATAGCGAGCCATTGCCTACTCTCCCAGCAGCAAAAGTTGCGCCGGTTCGGTCGCCCCCAGCGCTCCTGCCTGCGCCAGTTCCAGCACCGCCCGCTCCACGTCGCCCCGGCGATAGAGCAGCGTGCTGCTGCTGCCCCGCGCCACCACTTTCCCTTCAATTCCCAGGGACATTAGCAGTTTGGCGGCTTTCTTTTGCCGCTGCCCCAGCAGTTGCGCCGCATATTTCAAGGGCATCACCTGACGCGCAAACCGGGCCAGCAGTACCGTATCCTCTTCGTTGCAGAGTTCTGTCAGCAATCGTTCCGCCAGCAGCCAGCAGGCCAGGGTATCCGCCGCCGCCCGGTGCGACGTGTCAATGGGAAATTGAAAATGCTGCACCAGCTTGGGCAGACTGCGCGAGGGCAAATCCGGCAACATCAGCCGCGATAGCTCTACGGTGCAAAGCTGCATCCACTCAGGGCGCGTAAACTCTACGCCCAGCCGTCGATATTCCGCCTGCAAAAAGCCGTAGTCAAATTCCAGATTGTGGGCCGTCAGCACGCCCGTTTGCAGCAGCGGCAAAAAGTCGGGCAGCGCTTCGGCCGCCGTGGGAGCCACTGCCACCAGTTCTGGTGTAATGCCTGTAATCCGCACAATCTTGGCAGGAATCAGCACTTCCGGATTCAGCAGCGTAGACTGCTGACGCTGCACTCCCTCGTCCAGACTGGCGTGCAGCACCGATAGTTCTGTCATGCGATGCTTAAACGCCAGTCCGCCCGTCGTCTCCACATCCACCACCGTCAGCGGCTGTTGGCTCAGTTGGCGATAGTGCTGTAGCAGTTGGGGAGAGAGCATGGGTGGGGTTGGAAAGGGAGAGCAGAGACCACGTTGATTAGGATATGCAATTTTGGAGAGTGTCAATTTTTTGGCAATGTTGTTGAGCGCCCAGTCAAGCAGCTTGTGGACTGATTCTTCATTGGGGAAACACCCCTTGGTCTTGAGCCACTCACGCAATGAACGATTGAGCGACTCAATCGCATTGGTGGTGTAAATCACGTTGCGAATGTCTGGTGCATCGTCAGCGCAGTAAAGAAGAGGAGGATGTTGTCTCGGTGGCAAAACCAGATTTGGGAAATCGTCGGGTAATGATTGTCCCACTTGTCAGCGAAGTTTTCCAGTGCCGTCTCAGCTTCCTCTATCATTGCAGCTTGATAAATCGGTTTGAGGTTGGCTATCACTTTGGCTTGACTCCTCCAGGGCATATAGCGCAGAGCGTTGCGAATCAGATGCACGATACAAAACTGCACCCGTGTTTTGGGAATGACCGCAGCAATTGCCTCTGGCAACCCTTCGAGTCCTATGGCTTCGCCCCGCCTTTGGCGAACGACACAGGCAATGAAAATGTCTTCCACGGTGCTTAAACCCTGGGCGTACATTGCCATGATCTGGTCCTCCAGACCGCTCAAGCGCCGCTCCCAGACTCCCACTTCCCGTCTTTATCCGTCTTTGGTCACTCTAACGTCTTCCAGCTTCTTAGTTTTGTCAGCCAAATGGGGATGCCAAGTCAGTCAATCTCTGTCGTGGGGCGCGATTCGGCTTCAAACCTTTGATGGAGGGGTGTTCAGCGGTCAAGGTGATAGGTTGGCACTAGCCTTTGATAAACCGAAGTAAGCACTGATATGCAATACCCTCACTCCACTCAATCTTTCTGGATTGATTCGACTCAAACGCTTGCATCCTACGCCAACTTGATTAGCGAAACGTTTAATGGTGTTTCCGTTGATGTCGCCATTGTCGGCGCGGGCATGGCTGGACTGACTGCCGCCTACCAGCTTGCCAAGTCAGGTAAAACCGTTGCCGTGCTTGAGGCGGGAGCGATCGCCGCTGGGGTGAGCGGGCACACCACGGCAAAAGTGACCTCACTGCACCAGCTCATCTACGCGCAGCTGATCAAAGACCTGGGCGAAAATAAGGCGCGGCTCTATGCTGAAGCCAATCAGACCGCTGTGGAATTTGTGGCACAACTGGTGGAGCGGGAGCAAATTGACTGCGACTTTAGCCGCCAGACTGCATACACCTTTGCAGAATCCGCCGACCAACTCCAGTCCATCCGCGATGAGGTCGAGGCGGCACAAACGCTGGGGCTACCTGCCAACTTCGTGACCGAAACGTCGCTGCCCTTCCCCATTGCTGGAGCAGTGGCGTTTAGCAACCAGGCCCAGTTCCACCCGCGCCGCTACTTGGCGCATCTGGCAAGAGCGATCGCCGCTGATCCCAACAACTATGTTTTTGAGTCTTCTCGCGTTCTGGAAATCAACGAGGGCGAACCCTGCCAGGTTGTGACCGCGCAGGGCACGATTCACGCTAGGGATGTGCTGGTGACGACGAACCTGCCGTTTTTGGATCAGGGCTTGTTTTTTGCCAAGTCCTACGCCAAGCGGTCGTATATCATCGCTGCGCCAATTGAGGGCGATCGCGCTCCGCAGGGCATGTTCATCGGCACAGGCGAGGGCTATCGCTCTATTCGCACCACCCCCTATCAGGATCGGCTACTGCTGCTAATCGGCGGTGAGGGTCACAAAACGGGCAGCGATGAGGCCACTGAGGAACGGTTTGAGCGACTGGAGGAATACGCGCGATCGCGCTTCGGCGTGCGAGACATTGCCTATCGCTGGTCAAGCCAGGATTTTGTCTCCTTTGACAAAGTGCCCTACGTCGGCAAGCTCACACCCATGACGCATCACCTCTACGTAGCGACGGGCTTTAGCCTGTGGGGGATGACCAACGGCACGGCGGCTGGGCTGGTATTGGCAAACACGATTCTGGGCATTGAAAACCCCTGGGCAGACCTCTACGACTCGCTGCGGGCTACGCCGTTTGTCACCGCCGACTCACTCAAGAATAACCTGGAGACAGGAATTCACTGGGTGGGCGATCGCCTCAAACCGCTCCAGCACCACTCCTTTGATGATGTGGCCGTGGGCGAGGGCAAGCTCATCACCATCGAAGGCAAACAGCTTGCCGCCTACCGCGACGAAGCCGGACAAATTCACGCTGTGTCCCCCGTCTGCACCCACCTGGGCTGCATCGTGAACTGGAACGCCGCTGAGAAAAGCTGGGACTGCCCCTGCCACGGTGGCCGCTTTAGCTGCCAGGGCGAGGTGCTACACGGGCCGCCCGTCGAAAACCTAGAGGTCTACCCGGTGTCTACCACCGAAACGGTCGGAACTCGATAGAGAACTCGATAGAGTAAGAAGCAGATAAGAAGCGCGATAGAAGTAAGGTCTCGACGTGCGGTGTAGGAAGACTATGCCGCACGTCATCCATTTGTAGCCGGCAATTAACTTATCTATCCATCAGTCGGACGGTTGAAACGCAAACGGTTCTGCGGCCACAAACTGACTAGAGACTTCGCCAGAGAAGATCACCTGCTGTCTGTCTCCCAGATCCAGCGTTCTGACCCCAGAACCAGGCGAAAAGTCTACCTTTTTCAGGTCTACCCAAAATACATTGGGCGAAATTGCCGACTCAAAGTAATACAGCTTGTCCTTGTGATCCGCTACGACACGCCAGCGCGTGGTAGATAGGTTAGGCTGATCAGATACGCTGATGCCATAGGGAACCGACACATTTCGCATGACGCTGAATACAGACGCGGCGGCAATCCGCGGATCGTCAGTTTGGGGAATGGCATTGATATAAAAGCTGGCGCGGGCAAAGCGGTCGGTGGCGCGGCTAGTTCCGGGCAAAAAGCTGAGTCCGTCTATCTGTTGCCAATAGGATGTGATCGCAAGCTGTTCTGCAAACACTGGCTCGTTGGTCATGACCTGATAGTCGCGGCTGTGGTGAATTTGCAACTCCCCATCTACCCATTCCAGAATGGCGCTGTCGCCCGTTGCATCCGACAGAGACAGGTGAATTGTTGCCAGTCGCCCCGGTTGACCGGGCACTTCGCCTGCCCCTACGTGAAACGGGTTAGCGCGGAGATGCTCAACCGCTTCGGTCACAGTGGCAAAGTTATCTAGAAAATATTGCGCCCAGATGGATAGCGAAAGGCGCGGCGTTCTGCCGTCGTTTTCGGGATATTTGGACACGGCTAACCACAGGGCATTAACCACTAGTCCCGGCTCGTTCATGCCGTCTACGGTGGCAATGTTATAGCCGCTGACGACTACGCTGCCGTATTTGGAAGTCCAGCGCATGGAGGTGGGGCCAGCCACGCCGCTGCGCTCCATGCCCCGTGGAAAAATCCACAAATTGCTGAGAATTTCGAGCTTCCAGTCCATACTGCGCCCGGTGAGGACACGCCCTGCGGGGCCCTGATAGACGGCCCGCGTGCAGGCTTCGGTGGGTGCTGCAACGAAGAGCGTTGTTGAAAGTAGTAGAGCAAACAGAGCCTTTGGGATACGTTTCATAGTGTATCGATCATTACTAAATTGAACATGTTATAACTTGCGACGCATCCTACCTCGATTGCCCCCTGCGTTTCAAGATCAGCAGACTGCAAGCCTGAGCGTTCATTTGGGGGCACCTGTAAAACTTTGCGACTGCCCCATCGCCTCCAATATCAGCAAACGATGACAAGTCCGACCTAGAGCGTATCTGAAGCTACAAACCTTATCTACTGCTCTTGCTAATCTCCTGCTAACTCAACAAAAGCATTTGGCTTCTAGGGTTCCGGCTTGTAGATCGTTGATTTTAACGTTCTGTTTAAGCGACTGGTCCAAGAGAGGCAAGCTGGTTTGAGAGCATTTCACCACTGAGATCTCTGCCAGTTCCACGGAGGGATAAAAGCCCGGGAGACGGTTGCCTTGTGCGGCCTGCCTCCTGGGCTTTGTTGTTGCATCCAGATTGAATGAGTGTATTGAACAGGCGTTATGACTGACGAACCCAATTTTCAGGCTCCCAATTCTTCCAGTTTCGAGGCGCAGCGGGCGCTAGAGCGCGAGGCTCGGCTACCGCTGACGGGCTGGCAGCAGGAGGTGTCCAAGGGGTTGGAGTATGGGCTAGAGGCGGCGGACAGCATCCGCGATCGCTCTATTCCCACCTTCTCTCGTGGCGAACTACCCCACTATGCAGGCATCAACACCTTTTTGAAAGCGCCCTACCTGGAAGACGTTCGGAAGGTGGGAGAGTATGACGTGGCGATTGTCGGCATTCCCCACGACTCTGGCACCACCTACCGTCCCGGCACGCGATTTGGGCCGCAGGGCATCCGCCGCATCTCCGCCCTCTACACGCCGTATAACTTTGAACTGGGCGTAGACCTGCGGGAGCAAATCACGCTGTGCGACGTGGGCGATGTGTTTACCATCCCTGCCAACAACGAAAAGTCATTCGACCAAATTTCCAAAGGGGTCGCCCATGTGTTTGCGTCGGGAGCCTTCCCGATCCTGCTGGGTGGCGACCACTCCATTGGCTTTCCCACGGTACGCGGTGTGTGTCGGCATTTGGGAGATAAGAAAGTCGGCATTATCCACTTTGATCGCCATGTGGACACGCAGGAAACCGACCTGGATGAGCGGATGCACACCTGCCCCTGGTTTCACGCAACCAATATGGCAAACGCCCCCGCCAAAAACCTAGTGCAACTGGGCATCGGGGGCTGGCAGGTGCCGCGCCAGGGGGTGAAAGTGTGCCGCGATCGCGCGACGAACATCCTCACGGTGACTGACATTACGGAAATGGGAATCGACGCTGCCGCAGAATTTGCCCTAGAGCGGGCCCTCGACGGCACTGATTGCGTCTGGATCAGCTTTGACATCGACTGCATCGATGCGGGCTTTGTCCCTGGCACGGGCTGGCCAGAACCGGGCGGGCTGCTGCCGCGAGAAGCACTGGCCCTGCTGGGCAAGATCGTCCAGCGTGCGCCCATCTGCGGACTAGAGGTAGTAGAAGTTTCGCCCCCCTACGATGTCAGCGATATGACAGCGCTGATGGCGACTCGCGTCATTTGCGACACGATGGCGCACCTGGTGGTTTCGGGGCAACTGCCACGTCAGGAAAAGCCCGCCTACATTCACACCGAAGCAAATATGGCGGTGGATCAGGCGTGGTCGTAGCAGGGGAGAACCTGTGCATGAAATGATGCGCTTAACGTCTGTTTCTAAACGTCTATTTCTATTGTCGTGAAGCGTGTTATGGGGCGATCGCCATCCCTCTCAATTGCTATCCGTTTCTAGTTCCACGCAGCGTTCTCGCTTTACTCCTCCGTTAATCCGATATGCATGAAACCGACATGACCAAAGCGCTCATCCTGACGGTCAAAGACTGGTGGGAATCGCAGCCCGATCGCCCCACCATTCACCGCATCCATCTTATCGTCGGGCGATTTACCTGCGTCGAACCCGCCAGCCTGCGGTTTGCCTTTGAGGTGCAGACCCAAAACACCTTCCTGCACGGTGCAGAGCTAGCGATTCAGGAAACGCCCCTGATTGCCTTTTGCCACACCTGCCAGCAGGAGTATGCGCCGGAGATTGGGCTGCAATATGCCTGCCCCACCTGCCACGCGCCGATGGACGACATCCGCTCTGGGCGAGAACTCAAAATTGACCGGATTGAATACGCCGCCGCCCACAGCGCCGACCTAGCCACCCTCCGGTAAGTAACTCGGCATTTTGCCTTTTACTCACTCGGCGGATTACTCGGCTAAAACGCTTGACTAACCGACTCGACACACTCTCGATACACACCGTTGAACCACCATGCACCTGACCCACGACGCTGCGATCGAAATGAACCTGCTCCACGCCAACCAGGCCGGAGCCGACCACAACCGCGCCCATTTTGACGAATGGGGCATCACCTGTCTGAACCTGATGAGCAGTCCCGGCGCGGGCAAGACGGCCCTGCTGGAGCGCACCCTAGAGCAACTTGCGCCCCAAATCAACATTGCCGTGATTGAAGGCGACATGACCACAGAACTCGATGCCGACCGGCTGCGCCAGCATGGGGTTCCAGTGGTTGCCATTAACACCGGGCGATCGTGCCACCTGGACTCGCGCATGGTGGCGGGGGGCATTCACCTGCTGGAACACCAGTGCAATCCAGCAGCGCTCGACCTGGTGCTGGTAGAAAACGTGGGCAACCTGGTGTGTCCAGCGGAATTTGAAGTGGGAGAACACGCTAAGGTCGCGCTGCTCAGCATAACCGAGGGCGAAGACAAGCCGCTGAAATATCCCATCATGTTCCGCGAAGCCGATTGTCTGCTGATTACCAAGATGGATCTGGCTCCGCATCTGGAGGTGGATCTGGAAAAGCTGGTGGCAAACGTGCGCCAGGTCAATCCGCGAGTGGCTATCTTACCCGTTTCCGCCAAAACTGGGGCAGGGCTGGAGGCGTGGTTTGACTGGGTGCGATCGCAGCTTGGTTCACCGGACGAATCACAGCGTCATTCACTAGGCTGTTCGCAGCACCATTCAGAAAACAAGGTTCAAAACCATTCGCAACACCCTGCGGCATCTTCCTCGATGGCGATCGCCCCCTAGCAGATTTTGCGCTCAGGAACCTGATTTAGGGTATTGCATCAGGCGTGCATCGACGCACACAAAAGGTAGCAGTGAGGGTGGGGGACACCTCCGGCCAGAGACATGACCCCGCCCCAACTGGCTCCCAGATCGATCGAAACCAAATCGATGACAGCTTAATCCACTGTCAACCGTTCACTCTATCGACCAGGAACAACTCATTATGGCAGAACATATCTTTTTCTGGGGGATTATCGTATTCCTCCTGGGAACTTTGGGCGTTGGTGTTTGGGCTTCCAAACAGATCAAAGGCGACAGCGTCAATTATCTCGTCGCAGGGCGAGGCCTTGTCTTGCCCCTGGCGGCGGCGACCCTCATGGCCCAGTCTGTGGACTCAAACGCCACGATGGGCAACATGGATCTTTCGTCCCAGTTTGGCTTTTGGGCGGGCGCGTCACTGCCGCTGGGGCTGGCGCTCTGCCTGTTTCTCACGGCGCTGTTTTTTGCCAAGCCCATGAACCGCATGAAGCTAATCACGCTGCCCGATTTCTATCGAGTCAAGTATGGTCGGCGCGTTGAGGTCGTCGCTTCGGTGATCATGGTGCTGAGCTTTGCCTTTTTGTTGGCGGGCAACTTGGTGGCGGGCGGCTTCTTGTTTCAGGGATTTTTGGGTACCAGCTACACAGCAGGCGTGCTGCTGATTGCCACCATTGTCTTTGCCTACACGGCTAGCGGCGGGTTGTTTGCCGTAGCCTACACAGACGCAATTCAGGTGGCGATCGCCTTCTTGGGAACCCTGGCGCTGTTGGGCTTTATGAGCAGCAGCTTTGGACTGAACGTGCCCGAAGGCATGGGGCCGCTGGCCCTGGGACAGTTGACAGACCCCGCTCAGGGAGCCGCCGTGAACTGGGCTACCCTGCTGGCGCTGGGACTGGGCGACATTGTGGCGATCGACTTTATGGCGCGGGTCTTTGCCGCCGACAGCCCCGAAACGGCTCAGCGGGCCTGCTTAATTGGCTCTCTAGGGACAGTAATCATCGGCGTTCCCTTTGCGATGATGGCGTTGGGCGCACCGGGTATCCTGGCAGGATTGGGTGTGGAGTCGGACGGTCCTATCCTGCTGTCGCTCCTCAAAAACGTGGCACCGCCCCTGCTCAGCCTGCTGGTCATCGCTGCGATTCTATCTGCGTCTCTCTCCACCGCCGATGGCGCAATTTTGGGAACCTCGTCGGTAATTGCCCACAACATTCTGGGCATTCGCCACACCGACCACAACGCCGGGGGCGATCGCCTGCTGGCTCTTACCCGAACGATGGCACTGGTCATCACCATCCTAGGCGTAATCTTTGCCCTGCTGGTTCCCCAGACGGGTATTTTGCTGCTGCTGGCGTTTGACCTGGGCTTTGCGGGGCTGCTGGTGCCACTGGCGGGCGGGCTATATTGGCCCAAAGCGACCCGCTACGGCGCAATGGCCTGCATTTTAGTGGGCACGGCAGCGCGACTGCTGTTTTTTGTGCTGATGCCCACCATGTTTGGCGCAGACAACACGTTGCTCTACATTCCCAACCCTATCTTCACCGCCGACTTTGACGGATTCCCCACGCTGATCAGCCCGCTGCTGGGGCTAGCCGCCTTTGTGATCGTGTCGCTGATGACCCAGCGCAGTCGCGGCGCAGCGCCTGAAGTTGTTGAATTGGAGGCTATGCAGCCCGTTGAGCGGTCGTAGAGTAAAAAACGAAGAACGAAGAACGAAAAACGAAGAGGGGAAAAGGCGTGCTAAGGGGGTGGAGAGTTGACGGGTTGGGATAGGCGGGTTGGGATAATGGAGGGAATCTCGGACGCAATCTCGCAAGTCCACCCCTCGATTCCTCCATCCCCCCAGCCCCATGCCCTACCAAGTCCTCGTCTGCCAGAGCAACGCCTGTCGCAAGGCAAAAGCGCAGCAAGTGCTGGCGGCATTTCGAGCGGCGAGTTTAGAGGGAATCGAGGGGGTAGAAGTGGTGGCGAGCGGCTGTTTGGGGCAGTGCGGCAACGGGCCGATGGTGCTGGTGTTGCCAGACGAGGTGTGGTACTGGCGCGTGCTGCCAGAGGAAGTGGGGGCGATCGCCCATCAGCATCTCCAGTTGGGGCAACCCGTCGAAGCGATGCGCCTGCGTGGGGTATAAAGGGAAAAAAGAAAAAACGAAAAACGAAAAACGAAAACCGAAAACCAGAAATTTTCGTTCTTCCCTCTTCGTTCTTCCTTCTTCCCTCTTCGTTCTTCCTTCTTCCCTCTTCGTTCTTCCTTCTTCCCTCTTC
>NZ_JACYLP010000054.1:0-85794 GCF_015272455.1 Thermoleptolyngbya sp. C42_A2020_037 | reverse complement strand
CTGAAAACCCCCGGTAGATAAGACTTTTGGAGCCTGGAAGGGGGCGATCGCCCATGATTCCCTTTGACATCTTCCAAAAATCTAGAAGCGGATAGCTAGGTTCAAAGTCCATCCATGCTCTTGCCAAGGCTTTAGGTTGAGTTCCTTGAACTTGAAGAAGAGATTTGGATTAATGGTCGTGATGCAGAAAACGGCTGGATAGTCCCAGAGCTTATCTGGTTCTCCAGCCGCCTCAAGCTTTGTGCAGGCAATGTGATTAGAAGAGATTAGAGCAGACTATTTAACCGTTGCACTTGAGTATCCGTCTTCCGCTGCTTGATGTAGCGATAGGTTTCTGCAAGTTCCAGAGCGAACTGATCCTCAATAGCTTCGGCGGCCTGACGATTTGGGTAGGCGATGAAGATTGCGGCTCCTCGTTCTGACTGGAAGAGTGTGGTTGACAACTCTTGAAGAAGAGGCTCGTCGAAGGCTAAGCAGCCAATCCCCATTGATTCGGCCTCTAAGACTCTCATTTTGGCTTTGTGTCGAATAAATGCTCGAACTGGGTACGAATCGCTAGCAAGTTCCATAGGTCGTGAGGAGGGTCTGTGAAAATGGCTGTCGCGTTAGGATGCAGGTGCTTCAGCTTGAGAGCTAGATTTTCTATCGCCTCGGAATGGGTAGAGAATTCGTGGGAGAAAATAGCGCTTTAAGCTGCTGCAATACCTAGATCGATAGCTTAAGAGAAGCTTAAGAAGTGACTAGGATAACAGCTAGGTTGCCCAGTGTGTAGATGGCGATCGCATTCAGACACAAAAATTAATAGTTGTGTCTTGTACTAGTCTTTACAAAAAATTTGCTCTTATGTTGTCCCTCTCTCACATCTGGTTCTGTTTTTAGAGCAAGGTCAAGCCTCAACCCTAGCTTTACCAAGCTTTATCTACGGCCTTAAGTTCTCCGCTTGAGGCACAGCCAATTACAGCATTTTTGAAGCTAGTGAGGCACACCGGATGGTCAATAAGCCCTTGCCTCGTGAGGGCAGCGTGTGCCTCACCCCGCAAGAAAATGCTGTATTCAACAGCCACATGTAGTTTGCGCGCATGATCGCAAAAAACTGGTAGGTCACGAAGACCTACCAGCGAGTTCAAGCTTTAGGAGTGCCCCTAGAGCAGGTGGCTAGCTCACATGCTCTGGGGAAATGGTACGAACCAATCGTCGCTTAGACCTCTTTGTAGACTTGCAGCAGCGTGCCAGAGATGTAGCCGTAGCCTAGGATGAACTGGCTGCATTCGTGTTCGGCAGGGCCAATTTCGGCTGTGGCGGAAACCACATATAAACCGGGGGTGAGTCCTGCTTTTTTGGGCACTTCAGACAGCTTCACTTCGTACTCGTAGACATCCTTCTGGGTTGTAATTTCCGCTAGAAGGTCAATTTCCGTAGCCTTGCGGCCTTGGCCTTCAAAGTGGAAGTTCATCGAGATCTGGGTGCCCAGGCACATCAGCAGCGATGATAGGGGGGTTCGGTTGAATACGATTTTCACGCTTGAAATAAACTCTTCATCAGCCGCGATGATGTATGGAGACTGTCCAGGCGCGACGTAGGTGGGGGGCACGGGCAGATCGGCCGTCCCTTCTACACGCAGCTCAGACAGTTCAAACATCACTGGGCCCAGAATGCTACGGGAGTAGGTTTCTGTTTCTGCGTATTGGGGAGGTTGGGCCCCGACCGGAGGCGCAACAGCCGCAGCAGCTTCAGCACGCATTGCTTTGGAGGGAGAACAAACAGTAGCCATAATTAAAGTTCCTCAACAGGTTGATAATGTATGGTTGAAAGCCTTGGCAGATAAACGTTCTGACGTTCTTTTACCCTGGCTTGCTCAACTGAAACCAATATGGCACTGACGGTTGGGCGATACATTCCCCTGTCAAGGTACTGTTTTGGGAGGGCCGTTTGGAGTGTCGTTTGGAGTGCCGTTTTAGCTGTGTAGTTTTGAACGAGATTTCGTAAGCTTTCGAGAGGTTTCGAGGGGGCTACTGTTTTCAATCCAGCCGAAATCGGCTAATTATTAACGAGTGTTGATCTGCGTTGACGAAAGTCAACGAGCGTGGATTAGCTTGCAGTCTGTTCCAGATTGAACTGTGATTAGCTTTAAAACTTCTAACTCTGTGGCGGCGATCGCCAGCCTTTTTCTCTCTGTGCCTATTGCTGGTTTGGTCAACCCTCCTCTGGCCATCGCCCAGATTGAAAATTCTGGCACTACGGCTCAACAACTGACTCCTCAGCAGCGACTAGAGCAAAGTCGGCGGGTAAATGAACTCGTGCGACAGGGGCGCGACCTGATGCGATCGCGCAATTTTAGCGAGGCGATCGCCGTCTACGAGCAGGCCGCAGCGCTAGAGCCAGACAACGCCCGCATCCACTCTGCGATTGGCTTCGCCCATGCCCAGGAGCGTAACTATGCGGCAGCCGTGTCGGCCTATCGTCGGGCGATCGAGCTAGACGGCAACAACGCCAACTTTCACTACGCGCTTGGCTTTTGTCTGGCGAATCTGGGGGACAACACGGGGGCCGCTGAATCCTATCGTCGAGCCGTTGCGCTGGATTCTAATAACCTAGACGCGAATTTGGGTCTGGGCGTGGTTTTAACTCGCCTGCAAGACTATGACGGAGCGCTAGCCGCCTATCGACGAGCCGCCACGCTGCGGGGCGCAAACAGTGCCCGCATTTATGAATCGATGGGTGAGGTGCTGCTGCTGGCCGCTCGCTATCGAGATGCCGCAGAGATGCTGCAACAAGCCGCCGATTTGGCTCCTAGGCGGGCTGAGGTGCAAGCCAATTTGGGAGTGGCACTGGTCAACTCAGGACGGGTGCAGGATGGGCTGAATGCACTGCGTCGAGCCGCTGAGCTAGAACCTCGCAATGCTAATATTTACCTCCAAATTGGAGATTTGTATCGCGCCCAGGGCAATATGCAAGAGGCGATCGCCTTTTATCAGCGGGCAACATTTGCAGAGCCAAATTCAGTCGATGCTCATTCGACCTTAGGGGACTTGCTGTTGGCACAGGAAAATTATCTCCAGGCAATCATTACATTTCGGCGGCTGACAGAACTGGCCCCAGACAGCGGAGATGCCTTTTACAAGCTTGGCGTGGCGCTAAAGGAGCGCGATCGCCGGAACGAGGCCCTTGCCGCTTTTCGTAGCGCCCTCCAGCTTTACGAGCAGCAGGGCAACGCAGAGGGCGTGGCACAAGCCGAATCTATGATCAAAAAGCTGGATTAACGCGGCGCAGCGTTTTCAGTCTAAAACTCAGCCAGGTTGTCGAGCCAGACTCCCCTCTCATTGCCCTGATCACGCAACAAATTAAACCTCTAATCAGAAAGGGTGGGACGCATTGCGCCTCACCCTTTTTACCTCGTTAAGCGTAACTCTCTAAACTCCGAACTTATCCAAGACGATGGACTGAACACCTTTGCAGATGAATACCCAGTTTTGCCTCAAGACACCGCGCCCGATAGCACGGTCTGATCAAACGCTTCCCGATTTGCAAATACTTCAAACACCTGATCCATACTGGTTAGCTCGAACAAAATCTTAACTTGTTCGCCAATCGAGCAGAAAGACAGCCGCTTACCAGCAGCCCGCACCTTTTTGTGTGCGCTTGCCAAGGCACCCAGCCCGGAACTATCCATAAACGTCACTTTCTCTAAGTCCACCAAAATGACAGAAGCGCTGGTTTCCAGAGCCTCACCAATTTGCTGATGGAAGGCATCTACCTGAGTGCCATCTAGAATGCCAGAAAGCTCAATAACTTTAATCATGTTTCCAGTTTGACAAAGGTTTAAGGATTGAGGCGTGCGGCTGCCAGGATGTTAACCAAAATGCACGTAGCCTCTGCACATTCTATGAAGATGCAGAGCCAGGGCATTAAATTTTGGTGAACCCACGCTGCAACCCCAGCATATGCAATGGGTGAGAGCGCAGACCCATACGGAGAATACGGATCTGTGGCTGCGCGGCTTATTAAGCACTCCTCTAAACTGGCATAGCTGTGAACGAATTGCCACTAAGTTAGATACAGTCCCCTAAGTGTTGCTACCAAAATGATTTTTTAGTGACGGTCAAATGCTTGATGGACAAGGCGATCGCTAAAATTAAAGAGTTGGTAAATAGACCTTCAAATTTATGATGTTCAAGGATATGGTGTGGACGATTGACGCAGGTTGGAAGCGGTGGCTCAGGGCGATCGCCCTGCTTTTTCTGGTCGGCTTGTTAACCGGGTGCAGCGCAACGGCTGCCTCTGGCCCAGAGTCTTCTGGCGTACACACCACCACCCTTCAGGACTCCTCTCATCTCCCATCAGCCCCCTCTAGCTCCTTTGGAACATCTACACCGCTCCCGGTAGAAATCGCAGCCCGCATCAAGACCACGCTAGCGGAAAAGACGGGTCTTTCGACAGCACAAATGACGCTGAGCAACGTCAGCCCCCAAACCTGGAATAATGCCTGCCTGGGTGCGGCAGAACCTGACGAGGTTTGTGCTGAGGTCATGACTCCTGGCTATAGGGTCACAGTTTCCACGCCTCAAGGGAAATATCACGTCCACACCGATCAATCTGGCAGCAGGGTGCGGGTTGAATGAAGCTGACCTGGGAGATACAGCATTTTCTTGCGGGGTGAGGCACATGCTGCCCTCACGAGGCAAGGGCTTATTGACCATCCCGTGTGCCTCACTAGCTTCAAAAACGCTGTATGCAGAGCAGAGATATGCAGAACAGAGATATACACCACAACAGAGTGCATGAGCCAAACGCAGCCCATGCACCCTGCTATAGATTTATTTTGCTGGAGCCTCTCTCTTTAGGGAGTGATAGGCTGCCCGCCGTTAGACGGTGCAACAGGAACCACGTCGGGAACGGGAACGGGAACGGCCGTCGTCCTCGGAGGCACAGCACTGGGATCGGCAATGTCAGGAATGTCAATGACTGGACGATCCAGCGCGATCATCAGTTGAGAATCGGACTGGGAAATCACGTTGACATGCGGGGAAAGATAGCTTGGAGCCACCACCGTCGTCACTGCGCCTGCAAACAGCGCTGCTGCTGCCGCCATACCGCCCCAAGCCACAGTACGCTTTGGCTTACGCTCCAGCCGCTTCATCACCTGGCTGACCGTCTGTTCGACGGGGCGCTCGGCAGGAACGGGGAGGGTGCGTAGCCCATGCAACCCTTGACGCAGTTTGAGGAGGCGAGCATAAAGCTGTTGTGCAGAAGCGTCGCTGGCAAGCCAGGCCTCAATCTGGCGGCGATCGCTCGCGGAGACTTCGCCATCTAGATAGGCGCTCAATAACTCAAAGCGATCGCGCTTCAAATGGTCAATCGGCTCTACAGGTGAACGATGCGCCCATTCTGGGGGCAGACCGCTCCCAGAGGCAGGGCGAGAGGCACGCTGCCGGGGAGTTTTACCGTCGTTAATATCAGGCATCATGGTCAAATCAATCAAGGACTCAGAATCGAGAGCAAACCGCTAAACCGATGAGTCAATGCACAGGGCTAGTGTGCAAAGGTTATGCACAATCGCGAGAGGATGGAGTTCCAGCGTTAAGTTCAAACCTTGCTCAGATCATACGGGGAATCATAAGGGAAATATAGTAAAACCAGCCTCAGCCTCTAGTTGCACACACTACATGCCAAACCAGAATTCCGACGCGATCGCCCATTGTTTTCCCTCAATCCTCCACAACACGGGTGGAGAGATATCCCTTAGCTGTCCAGATAGGACTGGAGCTGATACTGAAGCCGCTGACGCGCTCTGGCAATTCTAGACTTCACCGTGCCCAGAGACACACCCGTAATTTCAGCGATTTCTTCGTAGGCCATGCCTTCAATTTCCCGCAGCACGATTGTGGTGCGGAAGACTTCTGGCAAATCGGCGATCGCCGCCCGCAGTTGGTCGTAGAACTCGCGTGTAACCAAATCTTCGGAGGGCCCTGGCCCGTCCGACGCAAGCTCCCAATCCATCTCGCCATCGTCTAGCGTGCGCGGTGCGTCTAGCGAGAGAGGGCTATCGACCCGCTTACGCTTCCGCAGTTCGTCATAAAACAGGTTGGTGGCAATTCGGCTGAGCCAGCCCCGAAACTTTTCTGGCTCTTGCAACCGACTAACGTTGCGATAGACCCGAATCCATACCTCCTGCGCCAAATCGGCCCGGTCTGACCAGTCGGGCGCAAGGTGATATAGCACCTTGTCCACATGAGACTGATAGCGCCGAATTAACTCCGCAAAAGCTGTCTTGCTTGGCCGTAGCCCCGCCTGACATTGCAGAATCAAATCGTAGTTCGACAGAGACTCTGCCGGAACCTTGGTCAGGGGCGCAGATGCCCCAACGGCAGACCAGGACGCAGACATAGACTCGCTCATGGGCAACGCTTGGCTTTGGGAGATGACACTTCTAGATGACGCTTGCATATCGGTGATGTTCCTACCGGAGTTGCAAAAGTTGCTTTGGCTTGGGTCAGGAGTGCAGGGTTCCACAGGCAAAGCGGTGTAAAGGGCAGCGATCGCACTGGCTCCAAAGTCCTTGTATAGCAACGACTGTCGCCTTCGCAGCCTAAATCTACCGCGATCGCCCCTGGCACAATTGGCCAGATGGACGGATTTTCAATCTGCACACCCTTGGGGCCCAATTCGCATTTCTTTTTCATCCGCACCGCTGTTTGTCAAAACCGGATCATTTTAGAGAGAAGGGCTTCTCTCCATTCCGCCAGACAACGCCCCCCTGGAAATAGCCCCACGCCCGATAAATCGGTGAATTGGCAATTCAAAATCCAAAACCCAAAATCCAAAATCAACCCCAGTCCCTCAATTTCAAACGCCCAGCTTTAGGGTTGGAGATTTTTCCTTGGGCATCGGCAACCATAGGACAGCGCCCCCCGCTGTCCCAAGGTTTAGGCGGCATTCACTTCTCAGCAAAGATACCAACCATGTAGTATCAATTGCTGCGAGACAGCATGATAGAAACTTGCAGAGGGAATTTTCTATGTGTCGCCCATCTGACTCTTTTTAATAGCGTTAATAGCGGGGAATGGCGGGGTCAACGGCGATCGCATAGGCTTCGATTCCACCCGTTAGATTTTTGACATTCTGAAAGCCCTGCGATAGCAGCCAGCCGCACATCTGCGCCGACCGCATCCCGTGGTGACACATAACGATGGTTTCTGCCTCCGGATCTAAGCGGCTGTGGATATCGGTTGACCATTCACCATACTGACTCAGCGGCAGGTTGATGAAGCCGTCTACCTGGGCGATCGCCAGTTCCTCTGGTTCGCGCACATCTACCAGTTGCAGTGCCTCGCCTTGTGCCAGCCGCTCGGCCAGCTCCGTTGGATGAATATGAGGCAGTTGAGACATCGAGTGCATCGTAGGATAAAGCAGTTTTGCAAAGGGGAATGACTGCATGATCCCACAAACACCGACCGACTCGCCGCTAGACAACCTGCACATTCGCCCTGCCACTGAGGCCGATGTACCTGGCATCTTGACAATCTATAACGACGCGATCCTGCACACGACTGCGGTTTACGACTACGAGCCACATACGCTGGAAATGCGCCAGTCGTGGTTTGCCGCCCGCCAGACAGAGGGCTATCCCATTCTCGTTGCCGTTAATGCCGCAGCCGCATCAGCCGCAACCGATGATGCCGCAACCGATGATGCCGAGATTCTGGGCTACGCTGCCCTCGGCCCCTTCCGCGCTTGGGCCGCCTATCGCTACACTGCCGAAAGCTCAGTCTACGTGGCGGCTCACGCTCGCGGGCGCGGCATTGGTCAGCGCCTCCTTGCGCCCCTCATCGAAGCGGCCAAAGCTCGCAGCCTGCACACCCTGATTGCGGGAATTGATGCCGACAACGCCGCCAGCCTGCGGCTGCACCAGCGCTTTGGCTATGCAGAAGTCGGGCATCTGCGACAGGTGGGCTACAAGTTCGACCGCTGGCTAGATTTGAAGTTTTTGCAGTTGTTGCTATGACTGGCGCTTCAACCCGGCATCACTTCAGCACAGTATCACTTCAACCCGGTGTCACTTACCCGGCATCACTTCAGCACGGCATCACTCTACCGCGCCCAGCATCCGCAGGGTGGCCCGCTGTGCGTCGGTGAGTCCGGTGACTTGGGCGATCGCCATTCCTTCGTAGGGTCGCGGCACGCGCAGCACCCAGGAAGCTTCGGGTTGCCGCAGGTGCGAGGCTGGCGGGAAAGCGCTTGGGGACGCGCCTTCATCGCAACACCCCTGCTCCTCAAATCCTAGCTCCCAGAGGCGAATTGTCTCATCCTGGCCGCAGCTTGCCAGCGTGTTGCCGTCGGGGCTATAGGCCAGGAAGCGCACCCAGCGGTGGTGTCCGTGGAGCGTGTGCAGGCAGGTGGCAGCACCAGAATCCCAGAGCTTGAGGGTGGTGTCGGTGCTGCAACTGGCGAAGTGGGTGCCGCTGGGGTGAAAGGCGATCGCCAGCACGGGCCCACGGTGTGCCTTGAGGGTGGCCACACAGACTCCATCCTGCACACGCCAGAGCTTGATCACGCCGTCGGCGCTGCCGCTGGCGAGGAGTTGTCCATCGGGACTGAGGGCGATCGCCCGAATCCAGCTCATGTGCCCCGTCAGCGTTTGCAAACAGCTTCCATTCTCTACATGCCACAGGCGCAGGGTCTGATCCTGGCTGCCGCTGGCCAGCAGGCGACCGTCGGCACTCAGCGCCAGACACCATACGCCGCCCTCGTGGCCAGCCAGCGTGCGACGACACAACCCTATTTGGGCATCCCAGAGCTTGATTGTGCCGTCAAGACTGCCGCTAAGCAGCGTTTCCCCAGTGGGGCTGTAAAGCACCGACAGCACCGCATCGCGATGTCCCTCCAGGGTTTGCATTAGCCGCTGCGTCTGAACATCCCACACCTTAAGGCTGTGGTCTTCACTGCCGCTGGCTAGGAGAGGCTGCTTTGGGTGAAACGCCACCGACCAAATCCAGCGCGTGTGGCCCTGCAAGCTGCCGAGGAGTTGTCCCGTCTGCCGATCCCACAACCGCAGGGTGCGATCTTGGCTACCGCTGGCAAGAATGCGCCCATCGGGAGAAAACGCCACCGACCACACACCGTTGCTGTAGCCCTGGAGCGTCCGCAAACACAGACCCCGCCCGTCCCACAGGCGCACAGACTGGTCTTCGCTGCCGCTGGCGAGGATGCCGCTGTCGGGGCTGAAGGCGATCGCCGCAATCCAGCTTCGATGCCCCGTCAACACACGCCGACAATCGCCCTGACGATAGTCCCATAGGCGCAGGCTGCCGTCGTCGCTGCCGCTGGCGAGGGTGCGCCCGTCGGGGCTAAAGGCGATCGCCCGCACGGGTTGCCGAGAGCCTTGCAGGGGGGGGTGCGCGGTCGGCATCACAGCCCTCGCAGATCCGGCCGATTCCACCATCCACAAGCGCACCGTGCCGTCGTCATTGCCGCTGGCAAGGGTGTGGCCGTCGGGTGAAAACGCCACGGACCAAACCCAAGGTAGCGCCCCTGTCGCAGGGGGGTCTGGGTGTTTCAGGGTGGCAAGGCACGCACCGCTGCTGACATTCCACAGGCGCACCGTGCCGTCGTAGCTGGCGCTGGCCAGCAGAAAAGCGGGAGATTTGGATACAGACTTCGCGGTCGTCCCCTGCCGCAGCGGGGCGGGCGAAAAGGCAACGGAGCGAACTTCATGGGTATGGCCCGCCAGGGAATGCAGCAGGGTTCCCGATCGCACATTCCAGACGCGCACCCAATGGTCTTCGCTGCCCGTTGCTAGATATTGTCCATCCGGCGAAAACGCCACCGAAAAGACGCGATCGCTATATCCGGGCAGCGTTTTCAGGCAGGCTCCGGTTTGCAAATCCCATAGGTGAACGCTGCGGTTGGCACTGCTGGCGAGGGTACGTCCATCGGGCGAAAACGCCACCGACCAAACCCAGCCTTCATCCACTCGCAAGCTGAGCAGTTGTTTCCCATCGGACACTTGCCAGAGGTGGATTTCGTGGTTTACATCGCCCGTAGCCAGCAGCTTGCCATCGGGACTAAAGGCGATCGCCAAAATTTGGCTAAAGGTTTCGGTAAAGCCCGATCGCACCAGGTTTGCTCCGGTGAAATTCACCCGATGCAGATTTACGCCGCGCAGGTAAGCATTCCACACAGCAAGTTCCGAAAAGTCCCAACCCGTCAGGTCTGTGCCCAGTTGCACCAACAGGTTCAGCAGAGTTCCCGCCATGTAGCCAGACCGAGCTTGAGATGTGCAGCGGAGGTGCTGAAGGTGCGATCGCACTCGTTCTTCTAGCTGGGTCTGGGTCTGGTTTTCCAGCAGGCGCTTTGCCAAGGGCGCAAGAATCATCCGGGTCTGCGTTTCGCGGATATAATCCTTTGCCTGGGGCTGGAGGACTGCGTGGGTATACAGCAGGTTGCTTGAAATCACAGAATGGTCACTCGCACATTCAGCTTGAGCAGCACCAACGTGACCAATCTCCTGCTGAAGCCGTTCAATGAGTTGTTCCGTCACATATTCCATCACGGCGGGCTGGAGCGTGAACCTTGCCTGCGATTTTTCGGTGAGGCGCGGTGCGGTTTTCTCAATCAGGCAGCGCCGCTCCAGGGAACAAACTGCCTCCAGCAGCGCCCCCAACACCACGGGCGGCACCAGCCACGATCGCAGGTTGGAGAGGGTCACGGGCTTGCGGGCGATCGCCAGCCAGTCCATTACCTGTCGCTCCAGCAGCGAGAGGCGGTTTACCTGCTGCGCCAATAGATCGCGGATATCGCCGAAGACCAAGGTTCCCGTTTCCAGACAGTCCAGAAAGTCTGTAAGCTGCCCGTCGAAGAGGTCCTGAATCACCGAGGCAACCATTTGCAGCGCCAGAGGATTGCCCGCATAGTGGCTCACCAGCGTTTGCCACTCGGCATCCGTGCCGCTAAATTCGCCCTTCAGTGCAAAGAGTTCCTGCCCAATGTCTGGCGGCAAGCCCGACAGCCGCAGCGAGCGAATCGGGAGATGCGACCCTTCGCGCACCGCCAGGTTTCCCGGCTTTTCGCGGCTGGTGAGGAGGATGGTACTCTGGTGTTCTGCTTCGCCCAGGGCTTGCAGCAGTTGCCCATAACCCTCGTAGCCGAGTAAGTAGCCGCCGCCGCGATCGCCCTGCCGCATCACCGTTTCGCCGTTATCCAGAATGATCAGACAGCGGTGCTGCCGCAGATAGTCCAGCAGGCGGCGGATGCGCCCATCGAGCGAATCAGGCAGGTCGGCATCCCGGCGATGGGAGAGAACCTGGATCAAATCTGCCAGCAGTTCAAGGACGGGCGGCGCATTGCGGAGCGATCGCCAGAGGGTGAACTGAAACGGCGCAGAGTAGTCGTCTGACTTGACGGCTTGCCGCTCCGACAGCCGCTTTGCCAGCTTGACGGACAGCGTGGTTTTGCCGATGCCCCCCATGCCCAAGATCAGGATCAGCCGACAGCGATCGCCCAAAATCCAGTCTTGAAGTTGCTGCAACTCAGCATCGCGTCCATAGAAGGCGGGCAGATCCACCGCATCGCCCCAATCGGTCACGGGCGCAGGCAGGGAAGCAGCAACAGGAACGGGAGGGGCGATCGCCGCGCGGGTTGCGGGCACGGTGACGACCGCAGCAGACGACAGCAGAGCAGAACTTCGCGGCAGCGGCTCTGGATTTACGCCAGGTTCAGCCCGTTGCGCCAGCACAGCCAACGGATCTGAAGTCATGGGTTCTAAGGCAACGGGGTCTGATCGCTCCAGGTCTGAAACCGTGGCTTTCACTCGTGGAGCCTGCCGCTTTAGCACAACCTGCAAATTGTGCTTAGTGACTTTTTCCTGAAACGTATCCGACAGCAGTTGCCAGAGTTGGGAACCCGTCTGCTTTACATAGCCCAACTCATAGCCATAGCGACGAGCAATTTCTAGATAAGATTGCTCTTCCCACGCCTGACAAAACACCGCACGTTGCAGCTTGCTCAGGCGATTGTCCCGCAGGGCGAACTCAACTATGGCTAAGGCTTCTTCGGAGTTCATAACTGTTTACAAAAAAGACTCGAAATTGCCCGCTATCAGGGCGATCGCGCTCATTGCTCCCCACTGCGGCTCCCCGCTGCGTATCAGCGATGCTAACGGTTTGGGCGATCGCCCTTTGTAGCCCAAGGCACATTATGTTTGTCCCAGATAGAACCTTTTGCGAACCTTTCCCACACCTTTTAGAACCCTATTTCCGGTGCGGCTTTGATAGGCTTTGGTCTAACTTCTAATCGCCCCAGTCAGGATGGCTTCAGGGTTTTTCGAGCTGCCGCAATCTGGGGATTCAGAGTTTCAAGAGTTTCGAGAGTTTCGAGATTTAGGATTTCACCGCAGAGGTTTCGTCACCAGGTTTTGTCGCTAAGGGAGCTGGCACTGTGAGCAAAGAGATGGGCAGGAAGCGAATTTTGAACGTGTCTCGTCGGCAGGTGATTCGAGGGCTGCTGGCCACCAGCGCCTTTGGTCTCACGGCGAAATTGGGAACAGCGTGCAGTCCTTCTGGCACAGGCGGAACAGATGCCGCCGCCGAGGGGGGCACAGCAGGCAGCGGCGACCCGCTCACCATCGGCTTTATCTATGTCGGGCCGAAGGACGACTACGGCTACAACCAAGCCCACGCCGAGGGCGCAGCGGGCATGGCGAAGAAGTTTAGCTGGGTGAAGCTGGTGGAAGAGGCAAACGTGCCCGAAACCACCGCCGTTGCCGAGTCAATGCGGAGCATGATCGACATCGATGGGGCAAAGGCAGTTTTTCCCACGTCCTTCGGCTACTTTGACCCGCACATCCTGAAGCTGGCGGAAGAATATCCCGACGTGCAGTTTTTCCACGCGGGCGGACTGTACCAGGAAGGCAAAACGCCGAAAAATATTGGCAGCTACTTTGGCTATATCGACGAGGCGCAATACGTTGCGGGCATCGTTGCGGCGCTCACGTCCAAGAGCGGCAAGCTGGGCTTTGTGGCCGCGAAACCAATCCCCCAAGTGCTTCGCAACGTCAACAGCTACACCCTTGGCGCTCGCAGCGTCCGCCCCGATGCCACAACTCAGGTTCTCTTTACTGGGAACTGGGCGGAACCGATCAAAGAGGCAGAAGCCACCAACAGCATGGTGGATCAGGGCATTGATGTCGTCACCTGCCATGTGGACAGTCCGAAGGTGGTGATGGAAACAGCGGAACGGCGCGGCATTTTCTGCACAGGCTATCATGCCAACCAAGCGGCCCTGGCTCCTAAGGGATACCTCACAGGAGCCGAGTGGGACTGGACGAATATCTACTCCAAAATTGCCGAAGACATCTACGCGGGCAAGTCGCTGCAAGACGGCACAATTGACCACATCCTGCGCGGCGGCTTGAAGGACGGCTTCTGTAAGGTATCGGACTACGGCCCGGCAGTCAGCGCCGAAGCCAAGACCGCTGCGGATGCCGCCAAAGCCAAGCTGATGGACGGCAGCCTCGTGATCTACTCTGGCGAAGTGAAGGACAACAAAGGCGGTGTGGTGGTCGGCCCAAGCGAAAAGCTGGAGCAAAAAGATCCCAAGCTGGAGCAGATGGATTATCTGGTAGAAGGCGTAATCGGGTCGGTGGGAGGCTAGAGAACAATGGCGCTTTCACAAACCTGGCGCAGGACGCTGGAATCTCTTTGTCTGTCGTTTGGGGCAATTCTAGCCGGAATCTTGCTGTTTGGAATTTTTTGTGCGCTGGTGGGGACAAATCCCTTCGCGGTGTATGCCTCGATCTGGAAGGCTGCCTTTGGCAAGTGGAGCACCTTCCAAAATACGCTGGTGCGGGCGGCTCCGCTGATGCTGTCGGCCCTGTGTACGGCGCTGCCCGCCCGACTGGGGCTGGTGATCATTGGCAACGAAGGCGCACTGGTGGTTGGTGGACTGGCAGCCGTTTCGATGGGTCTCGCTATGGGAACGGCTTTCCCTCCTTTGATGGTGCAGATTGCAATGGCGATCGCCGGGATGGTGATGGGCGGCATCTGGATCGGCGCAGCGGGCTGGCTGCGCCACTATCGCGGCGTGAATGAGACGATTAGCAGCCTGTTGTTGAACTACGTGGCGATCGCCCTGCTGAATCACCTCGTTGGCGGCCCCATGCGCGACCCCAGCTCCCTCAACAAGCCCTCCACCTTTCCGCTGGCGGAGGTCAACATGCTGGGCAACATTCCCGGCACGCGGGTTCACTGGGGCTTGCTGTATGGGCTGATCGCCTGCGTCATTGCCTATTTCCTGATGCAGCGCACCACCTTTGGCTTCGCTGCCCGCACCGCTGGTGGCAACATCCGCGCCGCCAAAATTGCGGGGCTACCCGTCGGCAGGCTGACGGTGATGATCTGCTTTCTGGCAGGTTCCTGCGCGGGTTTGGCGGGCATGGTGGAGGTGGCCGCTGTGCAGGGTTCTGCCAACGAATCGCTGAATGTTGGCTACGGCTACGGTGGCATCCTCGTCGCCTTTGCCGCCCGCCACAACCCCCTCGCCGCCGTGCTGATTTCCCTCCTAGTCGGCGGCATCCTCGCCAGCGGCGGCATCCTCCAGCGGGCCCACGGACTGCCCGATGCCACCGTGCTGATCTTCCAGGGACTCGTCTTCTTGATGGTGCTTTATAGCGACTCGCTCTACGGCAAGTTCGGCCTCTTCAAAGAAAAGCCCATCGTTATCGAACCCCCCGCGCCACCGCCGCCGAGTCCCGGGCAGGAGCCAGTGGTCACGGTTTGAGCCAGACGCGATGAGGCGGTGGAGCAGCAGAGCGATCGCCCTCACCTCATCAGAAGTACCCCAATACCCCAACACTTCAACTATGTCAGAACCCTCACAAGCAATCGGCTGGCTTGGCGTTCCCCTGGCGATCATTGCGGGAACCATGCGCGGCGGCACGCCCTTTCTGTTCGTCAGCCTGGGCGAGTGCCTGACGGAAAAGAGCGGCAAAATTAACCTGGGTCTGGAAGGGACGCTGCTGACGGGCGCGATGGCGGCCTACGCGATCTCCTATCTCACTGGCTCACCTTGGCTGGGTGTAATCGCAGCAGGGCTGGCAGGAGCGTTTCTCGGCGCAATCCACGGCTGGCTATCGCAGCAGTTTCGCGTCAATGATGTGGCGGTGGGCATCGCCATGATTATCTTTGGCAGCGGTGTGGCGTTCTTTTTTGGCAAGCCTTTTATTCAGCCCAAGGCTCCACAACTGCCGACGATTGACCTGGGCAACTGGAGCCAGGTTCCCGCCCTGCAAGCCGCGCTGCAAATCAGTCCGCTGTTTTTAATTGGGCTGGCGATCGCCCCTCTGATGGCCTGGTTTTTCCGCTCCACCCGCTGGGGACTGTTTATTCGCGCCGTGGGCGACAGTCCCGAAGCCGCTCGTGCAATGGGCGTGTCGATTTTCAAAGTGCGGATGCTCAGCGTCATTGCCGGAAGTTTCCTGGCGGGCATCGGCGGCGCGGCACTGTCGCTGTATTATCCCGGACTGTGGACGGAGCGTATCTCCAGCGGTCAGGGCTTGATGGCGGTAGCGCTAGTCATCTTTGCCCGCTGGAACCCGATCATGTGCCTCTGGGCATCGCTGCTCTTTGGTGGCGCACAGGCCCTCGGCCCGGCGCTGCAATCCGTCGGCATCAAGGAAGGCTATTACCTGTTCAACGCCGCGCCCTACGTGCTGACGCTGCTGATCATGATTTTTACCTGCTCACCCAAGCGCACGCTCAGCGGCGTTCCCGGTGCCCTTGGAACCGATAGCTGATTCAGGAGGTTGATTGTGGGACGATTTGTAGAGGCCGATCCCTATCCCTACCCATTTAACGGCGAACTGCATCCCGGCAATACGGCCGTGCTGGTAATTGATATGCAGATCGACTTTTGTGGCCCGGGTGGCTATGTAGACAAGATGGGCTATGACCTATCGCTGACCCGTGCGCCGATCGAGCCAATCCAGTCTGTGCTGGCGGCCGCACGGGCGCAGGGCTATCACGTCATGCATACCCGCGAGGGACATCGCCCTGACCTGTCGGATTTGCCAGAAAACAAACAGTGGCGATCGCGCCAAATTGGAGCGGGCATTGGCGATCCGGGGCCCTGCGGCAAGATTCTGGTGCGCGGCGAACCGGGCTGGGAAATTATTCCTGAACTTGCGCCGCTACCGGGCGAAGTGGTAATCGACAAACCCGGCAAGGGTTCCTTCTACGCAACCGATCTAGATCTTGTGCTACAGCGCAATCGTATTCAAAATATCGTCCTTGCCGGAGTCACCACTGATGTCTGTGTGCATACCACCATGCGAGATGCCAACGATCGCGGCTATGAGTGTCTGCTCCTCTCGGACTGTACTGCTGCCACGGATTATGGCAATCATCTGGCCGCCCTCAAGATGATCAAAATGCAGGGCGGCGTGTTCGGCGCGGTATCCGATTCACGTTCCTTCATCGAGGCGATCGCCTCATAGCGTCTCATCATCAGTAGATTCATCAGTAGATTCATTGATAGATTCATTAATTAATACATTTCCTCTGCATATCGCATCTCAAACAGCCCCATCTTCAACCTTGGTTAACCTCTAACCCCACAACCCCTCATGACTTCCACCGCCACAACCAGCCCAACCCTCCAAGTCGAGCGTCCGCCCGATCTCCAGGTCACGGGCATGTCCAAGCACTTTGGCACACTCATCGCGCTGGATAACGTATCGCTGCACCTCAAACCTGGCAGCTTTCACGCGCTGCTGGGCGAAAACGGCGCGGGCAAAAGCACCCTGGTCAAGTGCATCATGGGCTTTTATTCCCCCACCGCTGGGGCCGTGCTGATCGACGGCAACCCGGTGAAAATCGCCAACCCCCGCGATGCACACCACTACGGCATCGGCATGGTATATCAGCATTTCACCTCCGTTCCTGCCATGACGGTCGCCGAAAACCTGGTTCTGTCTCGCTACGAGAGCAAGGCGCTAATCAACTGGAAGGATGAACTAGAGGAGCTTCAAGCCTTTATGGATGCTTCGCCCTTCCGCGTGCCAATCGACGTGCCGATCGCCCAACTCGCCGCCGGACAAAAACAAAAGCTGGAAATTCTCAAGCAGCTTTACCTGAAGAGCCGCATCCTGATTCTGGATGAGCCGACTTCGGTGCTGACCCCCGCCGAGGCAGACGAAGTGCTGGGTCTGCTGCGCGAACAGGTCACCGATGGCAAGCTGAGCGTGCTGATGATTTCGCACAAATTCCGTGAGGTGATGGCCTTTACCGACGAGATCACCGTCTTACGCAAGGGCAAGTTTGCGGGCAGCGGTCTGGTGAAGGATCTGACCGTGCCAGAGATGGCAGAAATGATGATGGGCGAGAAAAAAGAGCCAACACCTGTTAACAAAGTTGACGACTTGGAAAAAGTCCCTGTGCTGGAAGTGCGGGATCTGCACGCCAACAAAGACAACGGCGTAGAGGCTGTCTCAGGCGTGAACTTAACCGTTCACAGCGGCGAGATTGTTGGCATTGCAGGCATTTCGGGGAACGGTCAGCGGGAACTAGTAGAAGTGTTGGCAGGACAGCGCGAACCCACGTCTGGCGAGATTTGGGTCAACGGTGAACCCTACGGCGCGACCCGTGCTGAAATGTTCAAACACAAGGTTTTTGCCCTGCCGGAGGAACCGCTGAAAAACGCTTGCGTGCCGCACATGAGCGTCGCAGAAAACATGGCCCTGCGAACCTTTGATCGCCCACCCCAGGCAAAGGGAATCATGCTAATTCTGAACGCAATTCGGAACATGGCAGTGGGGCTGATTCACCAGTTTTCCGTCAAAACGCCATCACCCGAAACGCCCGTCGGCAATCTCTCTGGCGGAAACGTACAGCGTGCGGTTTTGGCACGGGAATTGTCTGCCGATCACATCAAGCTGCTGATTGCGGCAAACCCCTGCTTTGGTCTGGATTTTAACGCGGTGGACTTCATCCACACTCAGATCGTAGATGCCCGAAACCGGGGCGTGGCGGTGCTGCTGGTCAGTGAGGATCTGGACGAGCTGCTGAAATTGAGCGATCGCCTCATCGTCATCAGCGGCGGCAAGTTTGTATACGACAGCCCAACGAGTGAAGCAGACTTTGGGGCGATCGGCACCAGTATGGCTGGCCATTAGCAGAGGGCGGAAGATTGAAGAGCGAAGAGCGAAGAGCAAAGACTGACCTGTTGGAGAGCGTCAATCAGGAAATAAAAATATGGGGCCAACTATCACAGCGCTTCCTTACGAATACACCCTGCCAGACGACCTGAGCAAACTGGCACTGGTCATCATCGACATGCAGCGTGACTTTATGGAACCAGGCGGCTTTGGCGATGCGCTAGGTAATGACGTAACGCGGCTCCAAGCGATCGTTCCAGCGCTGAAGGAACTGCTGGCAGCGTTTCGAGCGCTGGGTTTGCCTGTGATCCACACGATCGAGTGCCATCAGCCTGATCTATCCGACTGCCCGCCCGCCAAGCTCAATCGGGGCAAAGGCTCACTGAAAATTGGCGACGAGGGCCCGATGGGGCGAATTCTCGTGCTGGGGGAACCGGGAAACGGCATTATTCCCGACTTGGCTCCGCTGCCGGGTGAAGTCGTCATCACCAAGCCAGGAAAAGGCGCATTCTATGCGACACCGCTGGGCGCAATTTTGGCAGAGCGCGGCATCACCCACCTGCTGGTGACGGGCGTGACGACGGAGGTGTGCGTGCAGACGACGATGCGCGAAGCCAACGATCGCGGTTACGAATGCCTGATGGTGGAAGATTGCACCGAGAGCTATTTTCCAGAATTTAAGCAAGCAACCCTGGACATGGTGCGGGCGCAGGGCGGCATCGTCGGCTGGACGGCTCCCTCCGCAAACGTGCTGGACACATTCGCCGCATTCCGAGCGTCAGAGGCTTCTCCTGTCTGAGTCATCGCTTCACCCTAAATCGGGCAGAGAACCTCTGCATAGCCGCCTGTGAATTCAGCCCCGCAGGCGGTTTTTCTTTTCGGCTTGCGCGTCGGCTCGCAGGTCAGATTTCAGACCCACTTGCTGCCTAAAATTCAGCACTGAGTGGCGTGCGGGGGAAGGGGATGACATCGCGGATATTTTGCATTCCCGTCATGAACTGCACCAGGCGCTCGAAGCCCAGCCCAAAGCCCGCGTGGGGCACCGTGCCAAACCGTCGCAGATCGAGATACCACCAGAGATCTTCGATGGGAATTCCCAAATCCTGGATGCGTTTTTCCAGGACATCCAGGCGTTCCTCACGCTGTGATCCGCCAATGATTTCTCCAATACGCGGCGCAAGCACATCCATGGCGCGAACCGTTTTCCCATCGTCGTTCAGCCGCATGTAAAAAGCTTTGATTTCAACTGGGTAATCCGTGACAATTAGCGGTTTCTTAAACAATTCCTCCGCTAGGTAACGCTCATGTTCCGATTGCAAGTCCAACCCCCAGGAAACGGGATATTCAAACGTGCGATCGCTCTTTTCCAGCAGGGCGATCGCCTCTGTGTACGTCACTCGCGCAAACTCGCTGTTAACAATGTTCTCCGCCGTTTCCAACACCGTGTTTTCGATGCGCTCATTAAAGAACGCCATGTCTTCTGGGCAGGTCTCCAGCACATGCTTAAACACATACTTCAGGAAAGACTCAGCCAGTTCCATATTGCCTAGCAAGTCACAGAACGCCATCTCTGGCTCAATCATCCAGAACTCCGCCAAATGACGCGACGTGTTGGAATTTTCGGCACGAAACGTGGGGCCAAAAGTGTAGACGTTAGAAAACGCCATTGCCATAATTTCCGCCTCTAGCTGGCCGGAGACAGTGAGATAGGCGCGTTTGCCAAAGAAATCTTGCCCAAAATCAACCTCGCCTTCTTTGGTCTTGGGCAGATTTTTCAAATCCAGATTGGTGACGGTGAATAACTCTCCCGCGCCCTCACAGTCGCTCGCCGTGATGATGGGCGTGTGAACCCACAAAAAGCCGCGTTCCTGGAAAAAGTGATGCACCGCCTGAGCCGCCGCGTTGCGGACGCGGAAGACGGCTCCCAGCGTGTTGGTGCGCGATCGCAGGTGGGCAATCGTCCGCAAAAACTCAAACGAGTGGCGCTTCTTTTGCAGCGGATAGGTTTCGGGATCTGCCTCGCCGTAAACCGTGACCGACTCCGCCCGTAGCTCAATCCGCTGCCCCTTGGCAGGTGACTCCACCAGCACACCTGATACCTCCACCGCCGCGCCCGTGTTGATGCGGGCGATCGCCTCGGCATATCCCCGCATGTCTTGATTTGCCACCACTTGCAGCCCCGCCATCGAGGAGCCATCGTTCACTTCGATAAAGGTGAATTCCTTTTGTTCACGTTTCGTCCGCACCCAGCCGCGCACGTTTACGGCATCGTTGGGCTGGCCCTGGCGAAGGAGGTCAAGAATGCGATTCGGCATATTAGGGGTCAGGGGTCAGGGGTCAGGCGCAAAAGTCCTTCATTAAAAATAGCGGGTTTGGGACGATCGCTCCCACTCTTTCACCACGTTTATCGCCTAATCCCACCTCCCTAACCCAAAAAAGACTATTTGCTATAGAGCAGCAGCTTCGTAGCACTGCATAAAACTTGTGGGATTGCCTTTCTGACAATTGCAATCCCAACACCGACACTTCTGGGCGATCGCCCTTCATCTCCCAACACCAAAACCTCTGGGCGATCGCCCCCGACACCTTTCGGAACCTCGAACTGCTGAACCAAGCCTATCACTGCTCAAGGTTTGCAGCTTATCCGAACGCTGTTGGGGCTGGTTGCAATGACCGAGATCTCGAAGAACTGCACCTTCGCAATTGGGGGGCGTTGGCGTAAGCCCTGCGGAGCAGCCATCGCCTACCCACCCGAAAGCTGACAGAACCAGAGCACTAAGGGCTAACGGCTCAAATCAGCGGCGGCAGATGCCTTCAACTCTAGCACCAGTATCTTTCAACCGTCCGCTGCATTTGAATTGTTGGGCTGCGAATGTAAGCTGAAGTTAGGTTTCCTAAATTTATTTAAGGGAATAATCCTGAATATGATGGGGTGAACTGGGTAAACCCTTAATCAGACAAAATCGCTAGGGCGAGTAAGTATGGGCACTGACTACACAGGCTGCATAAATAGCAGACCTTCTGAAGCAGGCTTCTGGACAAAACCAGGGAGGTGGAAATGGATAACGGCACTGAAAAAGTAACGAAACTTCACTTGCAGGCTTTTGGTCTTTCTGATTATGCAGTCAAGCAGCTTGTAAAGGGGCTAGATGCTGCATCAATAAATGGTGGATTGAAAGAGTATTGGGCATCTGATATAAAAGGCTCTGTCGAAAAGAGATTGAAGAATCCTAGAGTGCAAGCCGCAAATCAGGCAAAGCTTCAAAGGGTTCTACAGCATTTTCTTGCGGGGTGAGGCACATGCTGCCCTCACGAGGCAAGGGCTTATTGACCATCCGTGTGCCTCACTAGCTTCAAAAACGCTGTAACTTGGCTAAATGGTGAATCGAATGTTATCCCGGTTGATTTTCTTAAAGGACTGACTCCTGAGAAGAGGATAGAAGTACTTCGTGCTCGTATTCAAGAGTTGGAGATGCAAGAACAGACTCTTACAGAAGAAAAAGCGCGACTTCTGGCACAAGCGCGAAGAATGGTAGCAAGCAAGTAAAAATCTATACAATTTGTTTGGACGCGGGACTTCAGGAGATGAAATCATTGGAGTACCCGCTTTAATTTTGTGCAAGAAATTTTGGCTCAACAAATAGCTTGAATGCTACAGCCCTCACCAAAAGCATCAGCAGCCCAACAAGTGCTATACCATCAAGGTCTATCCTCTTGTTCCCCAGGGTTCTGATGCACGACTGGCAATGGCGTGACTGGCGCGGCGCGTCTTACCTGACCTGTAGTTTGCTGGACGGGTTTGATCACGGCTTTTTTACCCGGCAGTATGCGCCGTGTAGCCCAGAAGACCTAACCCCGGCGCTGAAGCCGGAGGCACGACTGCTGCGGGTGAAGCAGGTGCATGGCAATCGGGTGTTGGGCGCGGCAGAGATTCTAGCAAAAGAGTCCGCAGGTCTGGGCGTGGCGGATGAGTCGGGCTGGCCGCAGGCCGATGGCAGCGTGACGGATGGGACGCTGGAGGCGGCGTGGGTCTGCTCGGCAGACTGTGTGCCGGCGCTGATTGCGGACGTTTCGACGGGGCGGGTGGCAGCGGTTCATGCGGGCTGGCGAGGCACAGCGCTGGAGATCGTGCCCGTGGCGATCGCCCGGTTGCAGGAGCGCGGCAGTCGGCTGGCAGACCTGCGGGTAGCGCTGGGCCCAGCGATCGCCGGCGAGGTGTACCAGGTTTCAACAACCGTTGCCGCCGAAGTGGGCGCGACCGTATTGCCGGAATTTGCCGGACGCTGGCGACAGGACGCTGCCCCGCTCGATCCGCAAGCGCCGTCGAGCGATGTGCCCGATCCGGCCAAACCGCGACTGCCCGATGAAGTGGCTGAGGTCATTCTGGAAACGCTGGGGTCGCTGCCCCATTCGCCGCTACATCCCGACCCACAGCCCGGTCGGGTGCGGCTGGATGTGCGCCGGGTCAACGCGCTGCAACTGCTGAATCTGGGGCTATTGCCAGAGCAGGTGGCGATCGCCCCCTACTGCACCTATCAAACGCCGGAGCTTTTCTTTTCCTATCGGCGAGAGCGGCGAAAGCAGGTGCAGTGGTCGGGAATTGTCAGTCGGTAAGCGTCTGGCAAGCTGGTGGGACGCAGAGAATCAGGCATCTGAGTCAGTGTTGAGAAAAGTAACCTTTGTGGGAATTCTGAATTAGAAGCATTGGGCAGAGAATTTTCTGGCGGCAGATGCCCCGTGTTTCGTCTCCCATGTTTCGCCTGGTGTGTGAGTGATGGTTAATCAGCGTCAATGATTAGGGTGGAACCGATCGATAGAGTCAGCAGCGTTGTGGACAGTTGGGAGCAGCAGGGATCGATTCTGGACGCGGTAAGCGTCGGAGTGGTGGTCTGTGGACGGCGGGCCGAGATACTGTTTTGCAACCAGATAGGGCGATCGCTCTTGGGGCGGACGGGCGATTTGCCACCGGATAGCCCGCTCGAATGCCTGACTGAAGGCTGGATTTGTGAAGCGGGGTCGAAGCTATCGGTGGCGCAGTTGGTTCAGCAGGCGATCGCCACTGGCGCGACCCTGCAAGCGGTGGTGGGGATACCCCAGGCTTGGCAGAATGGTGCTTTTGGAGGGTCTGTTACCTGGCTCAGGCTGAGCATCCAGCCCTTGCCTCCAAGCGCTTCTCCGTCAGGGGCGGTTTGCACGCTGATCGACCTCACCGAGCAGCGCCCCGCAGCGCAACAGGGACGATTTCCGCAGGGATCGCTTTGCGAATCGCAGCGTGATCAAGTCGCAGACCTAGTGCTGGCCCGGCAGGAATTGATGCAGCGCACCGAGCAGCTAGAGGCGATCAACCGCGAGCTAGAGTCCTTTTCCTACTCGGTGTCGCACGATTTGCGGGCCCCCCTGCGCCATATTTCAGGCTTTGTGGCAGTCTTGGGCGATCGCCTAGCGGCCAACGGCTGGCTGGATGACCCCAAAGTGACTCACTATCTGGACACCATTCGCAACAGCAGCCGCAAGATGGGCCTGCTGATTGACGGGCTGCTCAATCTGTCGCGAGTCACCCGGCGATCGCTCGTGCAGCGCCCAGTGCCGCTCCGTCCCCTGGTCGATCGGGCGATCGCCCTGGCCACGTCCGACGAACAGCCCGGTTTCCCCGTCGAATTTGTGATTGGGGATTTGCCAACGGTGTCGGGCGACGCGACCCTGCTCCAGCAGGTGTTCGCCAATCTAATCGACAATGCCGTCAAGTTCAGCCGCCCCACGCCCCAGCCCCGCGTCGAAATCGGCTGCCTGCCTGACCACACGCTGTTCGTCCGCGACAACGGCGTGGGCTTTCCACCCGAATTCACCGATCAAATCTTTGGCGCATTCCAGCGGCTGCATCCGGAGCAGGAATTTGAGGGCATGGGCATTGGGCTGGCGCTGGTGCAGCGGATTGTCCTGCGCCACGGCGGCAAGATCTGGGCAGAGAGCCAGCCTGGGCAGGGCAGCACGCTCTATTTCACCCTCCAAGAGGTTCAGATATCCGGGGACAGTGAATCGGAGTCAGGATTGGAACGCGGCAGGTGAGCGCGTGAGACAAAAGCGCTACCATAATTGCCTTCCCGACCCCTGATTATGGATACATACAGGACTGACGCGCGTGCGATGAATGTTCTGGATTTTGGATGATTTCTTGCGGGCCCAGTTTGCGAGAGAGCATCTTGCGAGACATCATCCCACTGCGTCAGCCTGAATTTAGTCCGATATATAGTCCGAAGTCCGAATTGAGTTGCTGAACCCCTTGAGTAAATTCCATGATGCTGACGACTGAGAGTCGGGTTGCCATTCTGCTGCACGAAGGAACACAGGGTTCCCACGGGAAAACAGGGCTGTCGCTGCTGCGCTATAGCGACATTCCGATTGTGGCGGTGATTGACCAAGCGGCGGTGGGGCGATCGCTCCTCGAAATGACTGGGATTCCCCGTGATGTGCCGATTGTGGCCTCGGTGCGCGAGGCGCTGGCCTATTCCCCAACCGTGCTGACCATTGGCATTGCGCCGTCGGGTGGGGCGCTGCCCGATGCCTGGTGGCAAGAGGTGAAGGACGGCGTAGCGGCAGGGCTGTCGGTGGTCAACGGGCTGCACACGCCGATGGCGACGGCCCCCGACTTGCAGGAGCTGGTGCGCGACGGGCAGTGGATTTGGGACGTGCGGCAGGAACCCCCAGGGCTGACGGTGGGCAGCGGCAAAGCGCGATCGCTCTCCTGCAAGCGAGTGCTGACGGTGGGCACGGATATGAGCGTGGGCAAAATGTCTGCCAGCCTGGAGCTAGACCGGGCCTGTCGGGCGCGGGGGCTGCGATCGCGCTTCATCGCCACCGGGCAAACGGGGCTAATGCTGGGGCACGACGGCATTCCGCTGGATGCGGTGCGGATTGACTTTGCAGCAGGCGCAGTCGAGCAAGCCGTGCTGCGGAATGCGCCCAACCAAGACATTCTGCACATCGAGGGCCAGGGTTCCCTGATGAATCCCGCCTCCACGGCCACCCTACCCCTGATGCGCGGCAGCCAGCCCACTCACCTCGTCCTGGTTCACCGCGCGGGCCAGACCGAAATCCGCAGCTTCCCCGATTTCCACATTCCGCCGTTACCGGAAGTCATCCAGGTTTATGAAACCGTCGTTCGTGCAGGTGGCACCTTTGCCCCGACCAAAGTGGTGGCGATCGCCCTCAACACCTTTCACCTCGATGAAGCAACCGCACAGCGGGCGATCGCCCAGACTCAGGACGAAACCGGACTGCCCTGCACGGATGTCATCCGCTTTGGCGCAGAGGGCATCTTGGAGGCGGTGCTGGATTGATATTACCTGATATTACCTGAAATTACCTGATATTATCTAGCATTATCTAGCATTACTTGGCGTTACCCCGTCACCTCGGCCACCTGCCGCTCGGCCACCGCCTGCACAGACTGCTCGGCTGCCAGGGCCGCTAGCTGTTCCTCAAGCTGCGCCTTTACCACATGGCGAAACTGGAAGAAATGCTCGCCGGTGCTAAGGGCAACGAGATAGTCGTAGAGCAGGCGCGGCCGGGTGAGGGCGATTGCTAGCAGTTGCCCCCAAAACCGAAATCGCGTGGCGCGCAGCACGCCCTGTCGCCAGCAAATCGCGCTGAAGAGTCGCCACTCGGTGCGGGTGAAGGGGCGATCGCTCTTGGCCCGCCAGCCATTCATCATCCGGAAATGGCGAAAGGTGCGCTTCAGGAAATTCATCGGGTCATAGATATGCCAGAAAGCGTCGATATACTCGCGGGCGATTTCTTCCACGGGGCGCGTCGGCAAAAAGTTCATAATCGTGCCCTGATGGAAGGTTCCCAGACCATCGGTGAGCCGCCCCTCCTGCTGAAGTCGGTTCCACAGGGCCGTATTGCGGAGCGCCTGCAAGATGCTAAATTGCGCCTGAGGAATTCCGGTTTCTTGAATAAACTCACGCACGCGCCGCCCCGCCCCCGGACGTTCGCCATCAAAGCCGATGATGAAGCCTGCCATGATTTGCAGCCCCGCCCGCGTGACCTTGTGGCAAGCATCGATCAGCGATTGGCGCGTGTTTTGCAGTTTATTAATGCCCACCAAGCTCTCGGTATCGGGCGTTTCAATGCCCATGAAGACAATCGTAAAACCTGCTTTCACCATGAGTTCTAAAAGTTCGTCATCTTCTGCTAAGTTCAGCGAGGCTTCGGTAAGTAAGATAAACGGATACTGGTGCGCCTCCATCCAGGGAATTAGCGCCCGCAGGAACACCTTGGCATTGCGCTTGTTGCCGATAAAGTTGTCGTCTACGACAAACACATAGCGCCGCCAGCCCAGTTCATACAGGCGATCGAACTCAGCCAGCATTTGCTCCGGCGTTTTGGTGCGGGGCTTGCGGCCGTAGAGGTTGATAATGTCACAAAATTCGCACTGGAAGGGGCAGCCGCGCGAAAACTGTACAGTAATCGCCAGGTAAGCTTCTAAATCCAGCAGGTCAAAGCGGGGAATCGGCGTTTGCGTGACATCGGGCTTTTCGGCAGAGCGAAAGATGCCGCTGGGTTCATGGCGGGCGATCGCCTCCAGAAACAGAGGAATCGTGCATTCTCCCTCATCCAGAATCAGATAGTGAGCCCCCGCTTCCTGGGCCACGTCTGGATAAGAGGTGGGATAGGGTCCGCCCACTGCCACTTTCTTACCCAGCGCCACGCCCTTGCGAATCAGCGCTTGACAGTCTGCTTTTTGAATCACCATTGCCGAGATCATGACCAGATCGCACCAGGCCCAGTCGTCTTCCGTTTCAGGACGGACATTGCGATCGGCAAAGCGCAGGTTCCAGTCCTCCGGCAGCATCGCCGCCACTGTAATTAGGCCGAGGGGCGGATTGGTCGATCGCAGTCCCGCCAGATCCAGCGTTTCCTGATACGACCAGAAGGAATTGGGCATCACAGGCCAGAGCAGCAGCACGTTCATAGGCACTCCAGGGGCGAGGAGAATCCGTGATGGCAAGGCGTTAGGAATTGGGAATTTAGACGTTAAGGGCTGGCGGAATGGTCAGCGCTGAAAAGAGGGTCATCAATTTGGACTGTCCGACATTTACCTGTCCTAACTGGCTTGCCAGGGGCTATTTCATGTCCCCTTAACCTACGCCGATTCATAACATTAGGGATTATCTATTCACGATTCGTTTCATTTCCCGTTAACTTCCGTTACGCTCTGCCATCCCGTTCCCGAAAGTTCTGCCGACTGGGACCGGGTGTCCCCAAAATGCCCCCCAACTGTACCCAGTTGTGCCCATTGCAACCGTACAAGTGCGCTATTTTGAAAAAATCACCGTATTCTTGAAGTTAAGCGTTCTGAAAATGAGGAAAGACGAGTAATCACCTGGCTTGCCAAATTTTCTGGAACTGTCAACCCGGAGCAGTTTGCTCCGGAATCGGGTGACCTTCCCAGCCGCACCAGATTCTACTGCTGGCTCAGGCGTTCACTATGGGGAAATATGCCCTGCTGATTGGGGTCAGCAACTACCAAAATCAGGATGCCGTCCGCCCATCGCCGAGCGCCCGAAACGATGTCAACGCGCTGCGGGAGGTTTTGCTGCATCCAGAAATCGGCGGCTTTGATGAGGCCCCGCAGGTGTTTGACCCCGACCGCATGGAGCTAGAGGAGCGCATTGAGGAATTCTTTCGCAAGTGCAGCGCCAACGATCTGGCGGTGATGTACTTTTCGGGGCGGGGGCTGCGCGATGATTTGGGACGGGCCTACTTCGCGACCCGTTCTACTCGCCGAAACTCCGACGGGCAACTGGTGAAAGCAACCGCCCTGCCTGTGGGGTTAGTGCGCGATCTGTCGGGCAGCAGCCGCTCGCGCCAGCAGGTGATGATTTTAGACTGCGGCTTTAACGCGCAGGTTGACCCAGCCGTTGCGGCGCGGGCAAACGGTTCCTTTAGCATTGGGCATCAGCTTGGGGCGCAGGGGCGGGCGATTTTGCTGGCAGCGGACGATGCGCCCGTGGTGCTGGATGACTGCGATCCGGATCTGTCGCTGTATACGCATCATCTGGTAGAGGGTATGACCACGGGTGCGGCAGATCAGGATCACGACGGCAAGGTGTCGGTGAAGGAGCTGCACACCTACACGAGCGATCGCGTGCGGCTGGTGTTGCCCACCATGCAGCCGGAACTAATCGCGCTGCGGGACGAAGACGGGGCGATCGCCCTCACCCGCGTGTTTCGTCAAGACCCCCGCCAGCGCTATCGGGAAGCCGTGCAGCGGCAGCTTGGCCCCGACGGGCGGCTGGCTCCTGCGTCGGTGGCGATTCTGAAACGGCGGCGATCGCAGTTTGGGCTGTCGGATGCCGATGCGCTCAGCGTCGAGGCAGAACTGATGCAGCCGTTTCGAGAACACGCCGAGCGCCTGCAAGACTATCGCCAGACGCTCAGCGCCGAACTGGCCCAGGCGTATCCGCTGTCTCCAGCACAACTAGAGCGGCTAAGGGAATTGCAGCAGGTGTTGGAACTGTCGGACGACGAGGTAGAGCCGATCCACGAGGCGCTGATGCAGCCCTACGCCGAGCGCGAAGCCGCCTACCGTACCCATCTGATTCAGTATGAGCAAGCCCTGACCAAGGCGCTGCTGCAAGCCGACCCGCCTAGTGATGCGGTGCGCGATCGCCTGCGACAGCAGCAATCCATCTGGGGACTGGCCGACGCAGACGTGGCCGCCATCGAACGGCGCGTGCAGCAGCAAATTCAGGAACGACGTGAGCGCGATCGCCATAATTTGCTGCGCTACGAACAGGAGTATGAAGCGGCGCTGCGGGCTAGCGAAACCCTCGGCCCCGCCGATCGGCTCAAACTGGACAAGCTGCAACACGCGCTCGACCTGCGCCAGGTGCAAATCGACCAGGCAGAACAGCGCGTGCAGGCTCGTTTGCAGAAGGAACGGGCTGAACAGGAGGCTCGACGGCAGCAATATCGAGCGGCGTTTTTGCAGGCGATCGCCCAGGAGCCGACCCTGCGAAAATCCGAGCGCGATCGCCTCCAGATCTTGCAAACGCGCCTCCAGCTTAGCGATGCCGATGTTGAAGTGATCGAGCAGGCCGCACTGCACCACCAGCGCCAGCAGCAGCACCAGCACAATCTGCAACGCTACGAGCAGGCAGTGACCCAACGCCTTAGGCTAGAGTGTCCCTTAAACGAGTCGAGCCTATCTGAACTAAAACTGATTCAGGAGTCTCTCATGCTGACGGATGAGGAAATTGCCGCGATTCAGCGCAAGCTAACGGCCCTGGCCGAAGCCCAGCGCCGCGCCCAAGTGGAGGGGCAACCCCAATCTTTCGCCACTGGTGCGCCGCCCGTGTCGCCCGCTGGGGGCAATTCTGCCAGTCCCCCGTCGGCCGCTGCGCCCGCCCCATCCTCGCCGCTGCCCCCGCCCACGGGCCAGCCCGCGCCGCCCCAGAGCTTTGTGCCGCAGCCCGGTTCGGCTGCCCCAGAAACGCTGAATTTGGAGGCGAATTTGGGGACGATTCCCACAGGGATCACTTCGCGAATTGCCCCGCTGCCCCCGCCCTCATTAGAAGCGTCTACAGAAGCGTCTACCAAACCACCCACCGTCGTCCCCGCTGTTCCGTCTGCTAATTCACCCACAAAGCCTGCGACAGCTCCGCCGCCATCCCCCCTGCTGCCTGATCCTTGGGAAACCTCACCAGAAGACTTGCCCACCGACGCGAAGTCCAAGGCGACGACTGACAAGGGTGCAGACGCAAGCGCAGAGTCCGAGGCAACCGCAGCGCCACCTTTTCCAGCAGAATTCACCGAAACCACGGCCAGCGACCCGCCCCCGCCCGCCGCCGAATCCCAGTCCACCCCAGAATCCTCGCCCACAGCCACACCTGCGGAAAATGGCAGTGTGCCTCCGTCCCCGCCGCCCCCGCCGCCCGACCCCGGAGCGTCGTTGTCTGACCTGCCGGAACCTCAGCTTCAAGTCGAGGCGTTTGTGGTCGAAGGGCTAGGACAAGCCCCTCCAGACCCCGAAGCGCCGTTACCGCCAGAGTCTGCCTCGCCGCCAGCGGAACCGCCGGAGCCTGCCGCCCCGGAACCTGCGACCTCCAAACCTGCTGCTCCTGATCCTGCAACGGAATCCGCAACCGCACTCGCCACAACCAATGATTGGCTGGAGGACATTGCCACCCACACCCCCCAGCCGCCGCCCGATCTGGTGAATCGCATCGACGGCAGCGTGGATACCCCCGCCCCGCCTGCCGACTATCCAGAGGATGAGCCAGAGGACTTGGGAGAACTGCCGCTGCCCGAAGGATGGTCGGCCGGAGCGCCACCGGGTCTGGTTCCCCCAGGGGGGTCTGGGAATGGCGATCGCCCCCTTACAGAGGCCCCCATTGCAGAGGTCCCCTTTGCAGGCGCTCCCATTACAGACGGCCCCGCCCCGAATCATCCCGACAACGCGATGCCGCCCGCAGGCATCCCAGCCTGGGGCAATGGCGGAGTCCCCATGCCGCCGGGCCAGGTCATCACGGCCATCGACCCACCGCCAGGAATCATAACGGGGGGCGGCATGGCTCCGGTGCCCCAGCCCGTCCAGGCTCCGGCCGACCTGCTGCCCTCCGAGTGCGGCATCGACTACACCCGGCTGCAAGGGCTATTGCAGGAACGGCTCTGGCTGGAAGCAGATAAACACACCTATCATCTAATGCTTTTAGCCGCAGGCCGCCAAAAGCAGGACTGGCTCAGCCCAGAGTCCCTGGCTCGGTTTCCCTGCGTGGATTTGAACACGATCAACGGCCTGTGGCAGAAGTATAGCAACGGTCATTTTGGCTTTACGACGCAGGAGCGCATCTATCAAGGACTGGGCGCTGGGCTGCCCCACTCGCGGCGGGCGCTGGACTTTGCGGTGCTGGTCGATTGGGCCTGGAAAGGCGTGGGCGGCTCCTACGCGATGTTCAAGCCCTACGGCCAGCTTACTTTTGGACTCCACGCGCCACCGGGACATTTGCCCGCGCTGTGGTATTGGAAGCTGGGTCTTTGGTCTGGGTTCCGCTCTGGTTCCCTGGGCAAGATGCGCGATTTTGGCGGCGAGGACGAAATCCAAATGCTGGCGGCACTGATGGGGCGACTGTCGGACTGCAACATTCGCTAGACAGCGCAGGCAATCTGAGCAGATGCGTCTGCCGCATTTGCATCTGCCGCAAGAACATTGGGATGAGGGGGTTTCCCGTCCTGCTAGGTCAACCCCTCAACCCTGTCCCCCGAAGCCTGCTACACTGTGATGCTTGGAAGTTGGGACTTTGCAAGCCGCACTTTCCAGCGATCCGTGTAAGCAGCATTTTTAACCAGAACAAAGGGCATGAGCGCAATTCAGGCGATTCGGGGCACGCGAGACATTTTGCCGGAGGAAGTGGGCTACTGGCAGCAGATCGAGGCGGCAGCCCGACAAATCCTGGGTAATGCGGGCTATCGCGAAATCCGCACGCCGATTTTTGAGCAAACCGAGCTATTTGAACGCGGGATTGGCGAAGCCACCGATGTCGTGGGCAAGGAAATGTATACCTTCACCGATCGGGGCGATCGCTCGATTACCCTGCGCCCAGAGATGACGGCGGGCCTAGTGCGATCGCTCATCGAACACAAACTCTACGCAGCGGGCAACGCCCAGCGACTCTGGTGCGTCGGCCCCGTGTTTCGCTACGAGCGGCCCCAGGCCGGGCGACAGCGCCAGTTTCACCAACTGGATGTAGAAGTCATGGGCAGCGCCGACCCCCGCGCCGATGCCGAGGTGATTGCCCTGGCAACAGATTTGCTGCAACATCTGGGGCTAAAAACGCTGACGATGGATTTGAACTCGGTGGGCACGCCCGCTGACCGCCAGCAGTATCGCGCCGCCCTAGTGGACTATTTCACGCCGTTCAAAGCCGAGCTAGATCCCGATTCCCAGGATCGACTGACGCGCAACCCAATGCGAATCTTGGACAGCAAAGATGCCCGCACCAAGGAAATCGTCCAGGACGCACCCAGCATTCTCGACTATCTCAGCGCTGAGTCGCAGCAGCGGTTCGAGGCGGTGCAGCAACGCCTCACTGACCTGGGCATCGCCTACCAGGTGAATCCCCGTCTGGTGCGCGGGCTAGACTATTACACCCACACCGCCTTTGAGATTCAGTCGGCAGATCTGGGCGCACAGGCAACGGTCTGCGGAGGTGGCCGCTACGACGGGCTGGTGGCAGAACTGGGCGGCCCCGAAACGCCCGCGGTCGGCTGGGGGTTGGGCATGGAGCGGCTGGTGCTGCTGCTACAAAAGCTGCATCCGGCAACCGAAGCCCGCGTCGATTTTTATGTGGTGTCTAAGGGCGATCGCCCCGAAGCGCAGTCCCTCCAGATTGCCCAAACGCTGCGTCGGCTCGGCTTTTCGGTCGATCTTGACCTGAGCGGCAGCGCCTTTGGCAAGCAGATGAAGCGGGCCGACCGCAGCGGCGCGGCCGCCTGCCTGATTCTGGGCGATGAAGAAGCAGAAACCGGCACGGTGCAAGTGAAATGGCTGGCATCGGGGGAGCAAGAGGCGATCGCCCAGTCCGACCTTGCCTCTAGGGCCGACTTGCTGCGTCAGCGCTTACAGAACCTACGCAGTTAGAGGTGCCCACCTTGCCAGACTTCCGCCAGCAAAACAGTCGCCCATACACTCGCTATGATGAATCTGCCAGCCCTCTACCCCGGTTCTCCCTGACCCCCAACCCCTCCTCTCCTGCCCATGCGCCCGATCCTGCTTTTCCTCTTCATTGCCCTACTCGCCATCGTGGTGCTGCAAAACCTCTCGCCTTCGGTGGCGCTGACGTTTTTGGGAATGCAGACGGTGGCACTGCCGCTGGCGGTGTGGCTGGTGGGGGCGGTGCTGGCGGGGGCCATCACAACGGTCTTGGTGGCCACGCTGATTCGGTTTTTGGCGAACGGGCGATTGCCCCGCCGCAAGGCCCGCCGCCCCAGCCGCCGACCCTCCAGCACGCAGGGCGAACCCTGGACCCCGCCTCCCTGGACAGGCGGCTGGACGAAGCCGCTTGACCCAGAACCCGTTGATCGAGCAGGCAACGCTCCTCGCCCTAGCGAAGCCGCCTGGGCCGCCGCCGAAGATGACTGGGAAAATCCCCGCCCCAGCAACGAATGGGACGACTGGGACGACGCGCCGCGTGCTTCGACAGCAGGCAGCCGCACGGTGATTCAAGACGTACCCTATCGGGAAATTTCGCCGCCCACCGAGCCAGAACCCACGTATCGAGAGCGCCCCTACGAAACCGAATCGGCGTATCAATATCGGCCCTACGAGGCAGATGCAGCGGCAGAGTCGGCCTATCAATATCGCCCCTACGAAGTTGTCGAGGAGCCGCCAGAGGCCGATGATTCCGCTGGCTATCAATATCGCCCCTACCTGGATGAGGAGCCAGAGGAGGAGCGCGAGGTCTGGGACGACTGGGAGGAAGAGCCGCCCGCCCAGCCCACCTCGTCGCCTTCGCCAGAGGAGCCGCCCGCCGAGCCTCGCCGCCCCATTGTGGAGATTAACCGAGAGCCAGAGACGGGCTATCGAGCAGGCACGGTCTACTCCTTCAGCTATCGCCGCGCCGAGCCAGACACCCCCACCGACAACATCAAGGCTCCGCCAGACGAGTCGCCCAAGAGTGCCGCCCAGAATTCTGCTGGGGAGGCTTCATCCGATGCTCCTGCGGCAAGGTCGGCTGGCACTGCGACCGATCGCCCAGCCGATTCTGCTATGACCGATTCACTCGATTCACTCAGCGAGGAGTCCACAAAGCCCGGTTCGATTTACGAGGCAGACTTTCGGGTCGTTGCTCCCCCCCATTATCCAGAGGAAGAGCCGCTCGCCCCGGCCGAAGCGGAGGATGAAGGCGACTGGGAGGAAGACGGCGATCGCCCCGTTGCCCCCTACAGCCGCTCTGACAGCCGCGATGGCGGCGAAGTATGGGACGACGAAAGCTGGGGCGACGAAAGCTGGGGCGACGGGGCAGATGAGCCTGTGGCAAGGCGCGGGTCGCTGGATCGAGAAATTTGGGATGATTGGGACGATGACGAGGACGAAGAGAATGACGACGGGGACACGCCTCCTCGCTCTGGGGGATCGGGGCGATCGCCAGAGGGCAACCCACCGCTGCGGTTGGGATAAGATTAATGTTTACAGAGTCGCTGCTGGAATTTTTGCGGGTCATCTTCGCCGACTTCTCGCCGCCCTTTTCACGCCATGAACGACACGCCGCCCAACGGCAAACCCACCGAATCGGAATCGCTGCTGGTTCACCTGTCCACCGATCACACCGTTCCTGCCGATGCCGAAACGACGGTGCGGCGGCTGCGGCGCACAAACCTCTATCTGGTGGGGATGATGGGCTGTGGCAAAACGACCGTCGGCCGCTTGGTGGCGCAAAAGCTGGGCTACCAGTTTTTTGACACCGATGCGCTGGTCGAAGCGGCGACCCATCAGACTGTGGCCCAGATTTTTGCTGAGCAGGGCGAAGATAGATTTCGTGAATTGGAAACGCAAATTTTGGCAGAGTTGTCGTCCTATGCCTACGGCAGTCTGGCGATCGCCACAGGCGGCGGTGCGGTGCTGCGTCCCCAAAACTGGAGCTACCTGCACCACGGCATTGTCATCTGGCTGGACGTGCCCGCTGAGCCGCTCTATTATCGCCTGCGCCACAGCACCACGCGCCCGCTGCTGCAAGACCCCGACCCGCGCCAGCGCATCCAGGAATTGCTCGATCAGCGCCGCCCCTTCTATGCTCAGGCAGATGTCCACGTCCAGCTTCGTGGCCGCGAGTCGCCCGAATTTGTAACGGCACGAGTGCTAGAGGCGATCGCCCAGGCTATCCGTCCTGAAGCTGAAGACCCTGAAGCTCAAGACCCCGAAGCCGGAGCAGAATAGATGCGCCCTGCCCGATTTTCCCATTACCGAAAGATTTCCGCTTACTGGAGCCAGCTTGCCATCGGCTCGGTAGATTTTACGCGGTGCATTCCTGCGGCGGCAAAGCGCTCGTAGGCGGCATCGGCCGCGTCGGTAAAGTCCACCACGCCAGGAACGACGACAGGCGAACTGCAATCTTCCAGCAGATAAATCCGGTCGGCTAGCTTGGGGTGAATCGCCTGAATTTCCGTCAGCAGGTCATCGATCGTCCAGGCGACGCAGTGGCTCTTGGCCTGTCCGGCAATCAGCACCGCGTCGAAGTCTAGCAGCATAGAAATCAGCGGCAGATTCTTTTGGGCGATCGCCCGCTGTTGCGCGTCTTCAGTCACTTCGGGCTTTAGCACCGAGTAGTTTTCCGTCAGCGGATGGCCGCCCTTGAGTTCAAATAAGGTCTGCGCTTGGCGGGCGATGCTGTGAAAAAAGCAGGCCTCCTCTACCGCCGACACCAGCGCGTGCCCAATGCCGCCCAGCATAGAGTGATAGGGCCAGATGGTGAGCGGGTATTTGCCATCCTGACTCAGCTTGCGGACGTAGTAGAGGGCGTAGGCTTGCAGGCTGTCTGCGGTGCCGTAGGCGATGTTGGGGGCGATCGCCGGATTCACGCGCCACACCCCCGTTTCCACATCCTCCAGCGAAATCATCGTCATCGCGGGCGGATGCTCGCCAGCCTCATTGATCCAAAACACTGCGTGAAAAATCTGGGTTGCGGTGTGGGTATCCATCGTGGCGGCGATCGCCGTAATGCTGCCCAGGTTGCGATAGATAAACTCACACAGCCGCACATTGTCTTCCACCGCACCCCGGCCCGATCGCCCGCCCACAAACAGTTCAAACTCAGGGATGCAGAACGTATTTTGCACATCGATCGCCAGCAGACACACCCGCTTCTCATCCATCACCGCTGGCGTTAATTCATGCTCTTTGGCCCACAGCGCCGCCTGGGCCGCCCGCATTTCGTAGGGTACACGCCAGACTTCACCAACGCGCTGCGGGTCAAAGAAGGTTGGAACAGGGAGGGCAGAAGACATGGGAGGGGTTAAAGACATCGAGGGATCAAAGCTTTGGGGTATGAGAGCGGAATGCAGAATAAAAAGTGATCATCCGCCGTCATGCCGTCACTCTATCACGCGAAACTCTTATACGCGGGCAAACGACATCCGGCTGAGAAACGCCCGCAGGCGATCGCTCTGGGGATGGTCTAGCACCTGTCGCGCCGGGCCTTCTTCTTCGACCTGGCCCTGATTGAGAAACAGGACGCGATCGGCCACTTCGCGGGCGAACTGCATCTCGTGGGTCACAATTACCATCGTCATGCCCTCTTCGGCGAGTTGCTGCATGACTAATAGCACTTCGCCCACCAGTTCCGGGTCGAGGGCGCTGGTGGGTTCATCAAACAGCATGATTTTGGGCTTCATGCAGAGGGCGCGGGCGATCGCCACCCGCTGCTTTTGCCCGCCAGAGAGCATTTCGGGATAGACCTCGGCTTTTTCGCCCAGTCCCACTTTTTCCAGCAAGATCCGCGCCGTCTGCCGCGCCTCTTTATCAGACAGACCCAGCACCTTGCGCGGGGCCAGCGTCAGGTTGTCCAGCACCGTCATGTGGGGAAACAGGTTGAACTGCTGAAACACCATCCCCACCTGGGCATGGAGCAGGCGCAGGTCTGCTGCGCTGAGGGCGCTGCCCGCCGACAGGTCAATTCCGTTCACCACCAACCGTCCGCCGTTAATCGTTTCAAGATGGTTAAAACACCGCAGCAGCGTGCTTTTGCCGCAGCCCGACGAGCCAATCACCGCCACCACTTCGCCAGGGTTGATATGGCCGCTGATGCCGCGCAGCACCTTGAGTTGACCGAAGCTTTTCTCAACCTGATCAAACTCGATAGCGGGCATGGCGGTGGTATTGGGCGCAAGCAGGCTGTCGTTCATGGGCGGCGTGGGCTATGGGTAACAGAGCTAAGGGGACAGAAATGGTGCTGTAGGCAACGGAATTTCGTCAGGAGTCGGTAGACGATGCTGTTCTAGCACGGGCGATCGCATCTACGTAGATGCCACGGCTACGGTCGGCTATTTTTTCAGGTCTGATTTTAGGTCTGATTTAGGTCTGATCTGGTTATGTTTCTGGCTAAATCTTTTGAGCAAATTGTTTAACGATCTGTACCATCTTTGCGCGAGAAATGGGCGATCGCCTGTACAATTTCAGTCTCTCAAGGCAAACGACAATCCGCCTATCCCATTGGGATTTTGTAATTTTTGGAACCCTGCTTTGGGGAATCCTGTAACGTTTAGTAACTTTAGGCTAGTAACTTTAGGCAAGTTTAGGAGCGTTCGATTTTCATGCTGAGATTCACTCGTATTCGCTGGCGGGCGCTGGGGCTAGGGCTGCTGAGCCTGGTCTGTGTAGTGCTGTTTGCGGCCTGCGGGGGCAGTGCGCCAACCGCCGACAGCGGCTCTCCGTCAACCGCCGACACGGCTCCCCTGAAAGTGGCGCTCGACCCCACCTTTCCGCCATTCCAATCCCAAACGGGCGCGGGCCAGTTTGAGGGCTTTGATATTGACCTGATGAATGCCGTAGCCGAGGCGGGCGGCTTCACGATGAACATGGAAGGGCTACCCTTCGACGGCATTATCCCGGCACTCCAGGCGGGCACGATTGATGCCACCATCAGCACCATGACTATCACCAAAGAGCGGGCGGAAGTGGTGGATTTTTCGCGGCCGTATTTCAAAGCAGGTCTGGCGATCGCCGTTCAAGACAGCAACACCGACATCACAGGTTTTGACGCGCTGGGCGGTAAGAAAATCTCGGCCCAAATTGGTACGACGGGCGAAGCCGAAGCCCGCAAATCCGGCGCAAGCGAAGTCCGCACCTTCGACAGCACGCCGATCGCCCTGCAAGAACTGTCGAATGGCAACGTCGATGCCACCATCAGCGACGCGCCGGCCATTCTCTACGCCATCAAAAGCGGCGGCGTGCGCGGTGTGAAGGTCGTTGGCGAACTGCTCACCGAAGAGTTCTACGGCATCGCCACGCCTAAAGGATCGCCCAATCTGGAGAAAATCAACGCCGGATTGCAAACCATCATCGCCAACGGCAAATACAAAGAGATTTACCAAAAATGGTTTGATGGCGAACCGCCGGTGTTGCCTGAAGCCGCACCGATTTAGTCGCTCCAGGTGAATCGTGGGCCGATCGCGTCCGCGATTCACCATTAGATTCCCAGTGATTCGTGTACTGTGATTCGTTTACTTGTTTTTAGGAAAAACTTTAGGAAAAACCGTGCAGCGATCGCTCGAAGTCATTCTCAACGCGCTCCCCAGCCTCTATCTCGGAGCCATTACCACCCTCCAACTCACCATCGTCTCGATTCTGCTGGGGCTGGTGCTGGGGTCGGTGCTGGCGATCCTGCGGCTGTCGCCGTCGCGCTTGGTGCGGCTGGGGGCGATCGCCTATATCGACTTCTTCCGGGGCACGCCGCTGCTGGCGCAGTTGTTCATGATTTATTTCGGGCTGCCTAGTCTGCTGCAAGGCATGGGCATCGGGCTAAAGTTCAACCAGTGGACTGCGGCAATCCTCGCGCTCAGCCTGAATGGAGCCGCCTACATTGCCGAAATCGTGCGGGCGGGCATCCAGTCGATCGAGCTGGGGCAGCGAGAAGCCTCGCAATCGCTGGGGCTGGGCCCCATGCAAACCCTGCGCTATGTGGTGTTTCCGCAGGCGTTTCGCCGGATGATTCCGCCGCTGGGGAATGAGTTTATCAGCCGTCTAAAAGACACGAGCCTAGTGGCAGTCATTGGTTTTGAAGAACTGCTGCGGCGGGGGCAGTTGGTCGTCGCGCAGACCTATCGGGCATTTGAAATTTACTTTGCCGTGGCGCTGGTTTACCTGGTGCTAACGCTCCTCTCGTCGCAGTTCTTCAGTTTTTTGGAGCGCTGGATGAATCCGGCGGAAAAGCTAAAGCGACAGTCAATGCGGGTTCAGGAGCAAGAAGGCTGAGCAAGGCTGAGGGCATTGGGCATTTCGGAGAGTGTTTCAACATTTTTTGCAACAGCTTAAAAAATGTTGGCAATTTTGATAATTTGAACAGAACCCACTCCAAAATTTAGACAGGGCGCGAGGTTGCCGTTGCAAAATCTCTGCCCAAAATCCAAAATCCCGCTTTCAGCCCCCCAGCGCCAGGAGACTTTGTTGCAATGGTTTTTCCTGAGTTCATCCGGTTATCCCGATTCGCGCGATCGCTCTGCCTGGCCCTCCTGGGGCTAACGTTTACCGTGGCTATTGCTGCCTGTAGCGCCCCCACCCCCCAGGCCGTTGCACCCGGTTCAGCCATGCGCGTCGCAGTTGTGCCCAACTATCCGCCCTTTGCCTCTAAGACGGCTGACGGACAACTTCAGGGCTTTGAGATTGACCTGATGAATGCCTTTGCGGAAGCCACCCAAACCCAGGTGGAATATGTGCCGCTGCCGTTCTTCGACGATGTGATGCGGGAGCTATACGGTAACGATGTGGATATGGCGATCGCCGCCATCACCATCACCCCCGAACGGCAGCGCGTCGCTGATTTTTCCCGACCTTATTTCAAATCCGGCATGGCGATCGCCGTGCGCGAAGGCGAAACCCGCATCACCAACCTCGACAGTCTAGCAGGCAAGCGCATTGGGGTCGAAACGGGAACCGTTCAGGCCAGCATCGCCCGCACCATTCCTGATGCCACGGTCGTCGGCTACGACAGCAGCAAAACCGCCTGGAGCGAACTGCTGCAAGGCAAGGTCGATGCGGTCATCAGCGGCGAAACCGCAGCCTCCTACGCCATCCAAACCGGCAGCGTGCGCGGCATGAAGCTAGCCGGCGAACCCTTTACCGATGAATTCTTGGGAATCGCCCTGCCTAAAGGCTCCCCCAACCGGGAATTCGTCAACAATGGACTCAAGTCGCTCATCGACAGCGGCAAATACGCCGAAATCTATCGCAAATGGTTTGACCGAGAGCCACGCCCGCTGCCCGAAAAGATTGAAGGCGTTGGCTCGGACGGCGGACCCGAACCTCCCTCGCCTAGCCGCCCCGCCCGCTGGACAATTCCCAAAGCGGCCTAATCACCCGTTTGCATGAATCGCCACTGCGTTCCAATTCATAGAATCTGACCATTCAAATTTGAATGGCGCAATGCCCACTTTTGTGGCTCTGCCCAAAGTGGAACAGTTGTGTCAATTTCCAAGTCTTGTGAATGGTAGATTGGCCTGCATCCTGCGGGATGAATACTTGTAACGTGGTGTGAGTTGCGAATTCATGGGGAGTCTTTTGCTGTCGTTGGTGAAGGCTGCTGCGCGTCGGAAGAAAAATCGGTTTGTTCAGCAAACCAAGAATGTCGCGGCAGTTCAAGAGAAGTTTTTACTGGACTTATTACGCTGCTATCAAGACACGGAACTGGGGCAGCAGTTGGGATTGGCAACTATCAAAAGCGTAGAGCAATTTCGACAGCAGGTGCCGATTTCGCCCTACACGGTCTATGAACCCTACGCTCAGCGTGTGGCTCAGGGCATTCCCAATGTGCTAACGCCCGACCCCGTGGTGTACATCAACATGACCAGCGGCACCACAGGACGGCAAAAGCTGATTCCGGCCACGAAGCGCTCTCGCCGAATGCTCTCGAAGGCAAACCAGGTTAGCACGGGCTTTATGGTGGCAGCAGCAGAAGAACGCAGGCTACCCTTGGGCAAAATGCTGATGACGAGTTCGGCGCGGATCTTTGGCACCACCGAAGGCGGCATTCCCTATGGCCCCATCAGTGCAGGCACTGTGATTCATAGCGGCTGGCTGTACAAGCAGATTTTTGCCCATCCCTACGAAACGCTGCTCATCGGCGACAGCACAGCGCGGCATTATGTCTGTCTATTATTTGCGCTGCGGGATGCAAACCTGTCGCTGCTGGGGGCGACGTTCCCGGTGACGGCGCTGCAACTGTGCGATTATCTGGAGTGCTACGGCGCAGAGTTGGTTGAAGATTTGGACAAAGGGGCGATCGCCCCCTGGCTGGATCTAGAACCGCATCTCCGCACCCAGCTAGAACGCCAGATCAAGCCTGCCCCCAAACGCGCTGCCCAACTGAGAGCCATCCTCAAAACCCACGGCACGCTCACGCCAAAACTTGCCTGGCCTAGGCTTTCCCTGATTGTCACTGCACGCGGCGGCACCTCCAGCTTCTACATGGAGCGCTTCCCCCACTACTTCGGCAATACGCCCGTCTTTGGCGGCATCTATTCCTCCGCTGAGGCCACCTACGGCGTGTATCACGACATCGACCGCGATGGCACCGTCTTGGCCATCGAAAGCGGCTTTTTTGAATTTCTCCCCGAAGACCAGTGGGGCTTGGAAAATCCTCAAACCCTGCTGCCCCATGAGGTGCTGCTGGGCAAGCGCTATCGCATTGTCGTCACCAATTACAACGGGCTATACCGCTACGACAATGGCGATGTCGTGGAAATTCTCGGCTTCTACAACCAGGCCCCGATCGTCATCTTTCGCCATCGGCTGGGCGGGCTGCTGTCTTCTACGACCGAAAAAACAACCGAGTTTCACGCGATCCAGGTGATGCAAACCCTCCAGCACGAATTCGACCTGTCGCTGGCAAACTTCTGCATCACGCTATCCGAGCATGAAGTGCCGCCCCACTATCTGGTCAACGTAGAACTGGCACCGGGGCAGACCCTCGCCGATCCAGAGCGATTCTTGCAACGGTTTGACGAAATTTTGAAAGAGGTGCATCTGTCCTATGCCAAAAAGCGGGCAGATATAGTGCCGCCGCCGCGCTTGCGGATTTTGGCACCGGGCAGCTTTGAAACGCTGCGTCAGCGCTTGCTCCAGCGGGGGATTCCCGAAGCCCATCTCAAGTTTCCCCACATCACCGAAGACCGCCAATATTTGGCAGGATTAACCGTAGAGCGCGAAATCCGCATGGCGGAAGAACGAGTCGGCCTCAGAGGATAGCTGCGGAGTCAGTCACAAAGGTCAGTCACAAAGGAAAGATTAACCATCACTATAACCATCACTATGGGAAGCGCGTTAACGGAAGTCGTCAAATTTATCGAGAGCAAGGTTCCGGAGTACTCGATCGTCGGCGAGTCGGTGTTCTTTAGCAAAGAGCAGTTTCCCTGGGCCGAGCGCTTGGAGGCAAACTGGCAGGTGATCCGCAAAGAACTGGATCAGGTGATGGAATATGCTGATGTACTGCCCAACTTTCAGGACATTTCGCCCCGGCAGCACCGCATCGCCAACGACGACCGCTGGAAGACCTTTTTCTTTTGGGCGTTTGGCTTTCGCTCGGAGCCAAACTGTCAGCGCTGCCCAGAAACCGTGAAGCTGCTAGAAACCATTCCGGGGCTGAAGGTCGCCTTCTTTTCGATTCTCGCGCCAGGGAAGCACATCCCGCTGCACCGGGGCAAGCATAAGGGACTGATCCGCTATCACTTGGCGCTAAAGGTGCCCGAACCCCGCGAAAACTGCCGCATTGAGATTAATGGGCAAACTGCCTACTGGGAAGAAGGCAAGAGTCTGATTTTCGACGACACCTACTATCACCAGGTCTGGAACGACACGGATGACTATCGCGTGGTGCTGTTTCTCGACATTGCCCGCCCGCTGCGCTTCCCCATGTCTCTGGTGAACTGGACAGTGAACAGCATTCTCGGCTACACACCCGTCATTCAGGTAGCGCGGGGCAACCATCAGACCTGGGAGAAGCAGTTTGAGCAGATGTTGAAGTAAGAGGGGAAGAGGGAAGAGGGAAGAGGGAAGAACGAAGAACGAAGAGGGAAGAGGGAAGAGGGAAGAGGGAAGAGGGAAGAACGAAGAGGGAAAAGGGAAGAGGGTGGGATGATGGGGGAGGGGAATCGACGACCCCGGTGTTCTAATACTCCCAATTTCTGATGAACCGACTTGCAAACGCCCAAAGCCTGTATCTGCGGAAGCACGCGGAGAATCCGATTGACTGGTGGCCGTGGTGTGAGGAGGCGATCGCCCTAGCGCGGCGGGAGAATCGACCGATTTTCCTGTCGATTGGCTACTCAAGCTGTCACTGGTGTACGGTGATGGAGGGCGAGGCGTTTTCTAGCCTGGAAATTGCCAACTATATGAATGCCCACTACGTTGCCATTAAGGTCGATCGGGAAGAGCGGCCAGACGTAGACAGCATCTACATGCAGGCGCTGCAAATGATGACGGGGGCGGGCGGCTGGCCGCTGAATGTGTTTCTCGACCCAGAAACGCTGCTGCCGTTCTATGGTGGGACTTATTTTCCGGTGGAGCCGCGCTATGGGCGGCCGGGCTTTTTGCGGGTGTTGCAGGAGTTGAAGCGGATCTATGAGAGCGATCGCCCTCGGCTGCAATCAGTTCAGGCAGAGATCCGGGCGCGATTCCAGCAAACGGCAACGGTGTCGGCGGCGGAGTCGTTAGACAATGCGCTGTTGCAACAGGGCTTGCGATACTGCGCGGGCATCCTGTCGGCCAGAGACATGGGCCCTAGCTTTCCGATGATTCCCTATGCAGAGGCAGCCCTGCGGGGCATCCGGTTTGCCGATTCGGAGCCGCTGGAAGGTTCAACCGTCCGCTATGATGCGCGAGAGCAGTGCCGCCAGCGGGGTCTGGATCTGGCGCTGGGCGGCATTTTTGACCATGTGGCGGGTGGTTTTCATCGCTATACCGTAGACCCGACCTGGACAGTGCCCCATTTTGAAAAGATGCTCTACGACAATGGGCAGATCGTGGAGTATCTGGCGAACCTGTGGGCGGCGGGAATGCAGGAGCCGGCCTTTGAGCGGGCGATCGCCCTCACGGTGCAGTGGCTCCAGCGGGAAATGACCGCGCCGGAGGGCTATTTCTACGCTGCCCAGGATGCCGATAGCTTCGTGACCCCAGACGATGCTGAACCCGAAGAGGGTGCATTTTACGTCTGGCGCTATGCCGATTTGGAAGCGCATCTCTCTGAAACGTCCCTGCTAGAACTGGCGGAATACTTCACGATCACGCCAGCGGGAAACTTTGAGGGGAAAAACGTCCTCCAGCGGCGACAACCGGGAACGCTACCTGAGTCGGTTGAGCAATCGCTGGCAACGCTGTTTGCAGTTCGCTATGGCAGCGCTCCGGGCGTTGCCGCCTTTCCGCCCGCCCGCAACAACGAAGAAGCCAAAACCCATGCCTGGCCGGGCCGCATTCCCGCCGTCACCGACACCAAAATGATCGTCGCCTGGAATAGCCTGATGATTTCTGGGCTGGCCCGCGCGGCGGCGGTGCTTCAGCGAGAGGACTACTTTCACCTGGCCAACCGTGCCGCCGACTTTATCTGGCAGCATCAAATTGTCGGCGATCGCCTGCATCGGCTGAACTATGACGGCGCGGTGAGCGTGCTGGCTCAGTCCGAAGACTATGCCCTGCTGATCAAGGCGCTGCTGGATCTGGATCAGGCGGCGTTGGCACTAGCCTCGCGGAGCAATATCGCCCTTGCGCCCATTGCCTCTGGTGACCTGCCTGCCCATTTTCTCGATCGCGCCCTGACGTTGCAAGCTGAATTTGACGCGCACCTGGGCAGCGACGAAGGCGGCTATTACAACACCGATGCCCGCGATGATCTGGTCATTCGCGAACGCAGCTATGACGATAGCGCCATTCCTGCGGCCAACGGCGTGGCGATCGCCAACCTGATCCGCCTGTTCCTCCGCGCCGGGCGGCTGGACTATCTGGAGAAAGCACAACGGTCACTCCAGAGCTTTGGTAGCGTTATGGAAAAAACACCGCAGGTCTGCCCTAGCCTGTTCATTGCGCTGGACTGGCTGCACACCTATACGCTGGTCAAAACATCAGGCGATCGCCTCCCATTCCTGCTAAGCCAGTACCATCCCACAACGATGTTTGCCGCAGAATTCAACCTGCCCGGCGAGTCTATCGGTCTCGTTTGCCAGGGGCTTAGCTGCAATGAGCCAGCCCGCAACATGGAGCAACTGCTGGAGCAGCTTCGGCAAAGTGAAAAACGAAAAATGAAAAACGAAAAATGAAGAACGAAGAACGAAGAGAGAAAAATGAAGAGAGAAGAACGTTTTAATTTTCATTTTTCGTTCTTCATTCTTCGTTCTTCGTTCTTCTCTCTTCCTTTTACCCCACTCCCTAGGGCTTCCAGCAATCGCTGGTTCTCCTCCATCGTTCGCACGGCAACGCGAAAGAAGCGATCGCCCAGTTCGGGAAAGCTGGTGCAGTGGCGAATCAAAATCTGGTGCTGCTGGAGCAGGTGGGTTTGCAAGTCGGTGGCAGAGCCATCGGTTTGCACCAGGAGATAGTTGGCAGCGCCGGGGAGGGGATGCAGACCCGGCAGAGCCGCGAGTCCGTCGAAAAGCTGCTGACGAGCAGGAGGCAGCCAGTCCCAGGTGCGCTGCTGAAAAGACGTGTCGGCCAGGGCGGCGATCGCCGCTGCGGAGGCGAGAGAATTCACGCTCCAGGGGTCACGCCATTGCTGCCAGTGGCGCAGTCGGTCGGGATGGGCGATCGCATAGCCCAGGCGCAGCCCTGGCAGGCTATAGAACTTTGTGAGCGATCGCACAATCACCAAATTCGGATATTGCTCTACCCACGCCAGCAGGCTCGCTTGGGACTGTGCTTCCGGCAGTAAGAAGTCCATAAATGCCTCGTCCAGCACCACCAGCGGCGACTCGTCCAGCAGCGCCCGGATTCTCTCGCGGGATAGCAGGGTTCCGGTGGGGTTGTGGGGGCTGTTGAGCAGCCAGCCGGAGTGAGAGCGGGGGCTTAGAGGCATGGGGATGGCTTGCTCTAAGGCTCCATCCATCGTCAGGCGAGCTACCATCAGGCGATCCACCGCTAGAGGGATTTTCTCCACGTTGGCCCCAAAGGCCCGCAGGGCGCGGAGGTAGTCGCCAAAGGCAGGCGTAAGCAAATGCACGATGTCCAAGGTGGCCAGGTCGCGGGCAGCCCAGGTGAGCAGCTCAGCGGCTCCGTTTCCGGGCAAGATCCAGTCGGGAGAGAGGTGATGGAAGGCGGCGATCGCCCCTCGCAGGTCAGTATAGCTGGGGTCAGGATAATGGCACAGGTCGCCCAGGTGAGCCTGGATCGCGGCGATCGCCGACTGAGGCGGCCCCAGCGGATTAATGCTGGCCGAAAAGTCCAAAATTAAATGGGGAGAACAACCCGCCAGAGCCGCAGCCCAGGCAATGTTCCCCCCATGTGCAGGTTGGGCAGCCCCAGGATGTTGAGAATCTGAGCGCTGCGACTTGGATGCTGGCAGATTGAGGTCTTGCCAATCTTGCAACGAATTTTGCACTAGACCGCTTGCTATTTTGCCACCAGGTCTTTGAACAGTTTGCCAGCAGAAAAGGCAGGCACCTTGGTCGCCGGGATTTTCATCGCCTCACCCGTTTTGGGGTTGCGACCTTCCCGCTCCTTTCGCTCGCGGGGTTCAAAAGACCCAAACCCCACTAGCGTTACCTTCTCGCCCTTCGACACCGCTTCCATGATCGAATCAATCGCGGCAGACAGCACTGCGTCGGCCTGTTTCTTCGTCACGTTTGCCTTTTCGGCTACGGCATCAACCAATTCACCTTTATTCATGAGAATCTCCTTCGATTAGATTATCCAGGATTCAAAATCTCTCAAATCTCGCAGATGCAGCCTGAGCAGGTGCAATCTGAACAACTCTCATCTGGAGACTGAGTAGATAGACTCGATCGGTTTCAGGAAAAATCGCTGAAACCCTTGTCAACTCGAATTTTCAATGCCCTATTCTAAGGGCAACTCAGGGGTTCTGGATCGTTGAAACCTTTAATTTATGTGGATTTGAAGGATTTTTTTGGGTTTTTCATCCTGCAAATCGCTCGAAAGGCAGTCAAACCAATCCTGGAGGCGGGTTAGGGAACCGATGCACCCCCTCCAAACAAGCCGAAAACTCGGTATTCACCGCTAGCGTCTCCCCCGCTCCAAAATCTGCTGGACATCGCGGCTGGGCACATAGCGATAGCCAAAGGTAGAGGTGTCCGAGTCGTCGATAATCTGCGGCGTGAGCATGACGATCACTTCCTGCCGTTGATTCGTTCGCTGGGTTCGGCGGAACAGCGCACCCAAAATGGGGATATCGCCCAAAATGGGGACTTTCGTTACTTCAGCGCGATCGCTGTCTTGAATAATCCCCGACAAGATCAACGTCTGCCCATCCCGCACCCGCACCAAGCCAGAGGACAGTCGCCGAATAGCCAGCAGCGTCACTCGCAGCACAGAGTCTTGAATCTCGAAGGTTTCTACCCGAGAGGGAGAGGAAATCGTTGGCCCAACCGAAAGCGTCACAAAGCCATTATCATCAATGCCTTCAACCCGCACGTTTAAAATCAACCCCGCAGGTGTAGTTTCCACCGTCAAGGTTTGAGTTCGTTGGTTACCAATCCCTTCTGTCTCGATCTCGAAGTTTGTAACCACGTCCTCTGTCAACTGAACCTGTGCTTCTTGTCCTTCCTGCACCACCAACGTTGGGTCAGTCAGAATCTTAGCGTTGCCGCTAGTCACCGCAAAACGCAACTGCGCCAAGAAGTTTCGTGTAAAGTCAAATGCATTGGTTGGTTGACCGACAATCAGTCCTCCCAACCCAGTAATTTCAGAGACCGGACTCAAAATGCTGCCAGGCGTGCTGCCAGTATTTGGCCCACCAGAGCCAAAGTTGATAACCACTTGTCCGCCGTCTTGAATGACGCGAGTGTCATCGATACCAAAAGAGAAACTGGTTCCAGCCCGATCGATTCCTAGCAGGTTCACATCGATCACGCGGACATTAATCGCAACCTGCCGCTGGCGAACATCAAGCTGCGAGAGTTGAGCCGTGGCAATTTCAATTTGCCGGGGCGTGCCCACTAGCGTAATGGAGCGCGTCCGCTCGTCACCGATCACCTGTAGTCCACGCAGCAGCGGCGTTGCGTCTTGATAATCCACCCGCTGCACTTCGATCCGGTCTTCCTCAGTTGTTTGCACCTGAGTCGGGCCAGCAGCGGCCGCAGCGCCGATATCGCTGCCCTGCACGGGAACTGCCAGCGCCGTAACCACCTGACGACGACGGCTGACGGCAGTTTCTGCGCCCAAGCCCACCAAGAAATTCAGGGCCGCGCCGACGCTGGCCTGGTTGAGCCGGAGGGTGCGCGATACGACGGAACGGGCGGAGTTGGGCAGGCGTGTGCCAACGAATACCGTCCGTCCGACCAGATTGGCATCCAACCCGCTAATCCGCAGCACATAGTTAAACACGTTCTGCACGGGTTCGTTTTCGATGTCCAGTGAAATGCGGGCATCGGCAGCGGCAGAGGTCTCCTGGGCTGATTGGGCATCTACTCCTTCAGTTTGAGACGGTCGATCTAGATACGCTACGTTTAGCCCCGCAGCGCGGCCCAGCAGCGATAGCACATCCCGCACGGGCGCATCCCGCAGCACTAGGCGCGGCACGATCTCTGAAGTGCCCAGATCAATAACTGTGGGCGAAACATCGGTCGTGGCGACGGCAATATCCCCGACGGGGGGCGCTACAGCGCGAGGCAACAGCGGCGGCACCTGCCCTGGGAACGCGCCAGACGGGCTGACAGGCGTGCCATTGATCGAAACCTGCGGGTTGGGTACGAGTACCTGAGAGGGCGGAATGGCGGGGTTAGACGGGAAGGTGCTGCCGCCGGGGAGTGTTGGCGGCGGAACTTGGGCCGAGGGGAAACTAGGCTGGCTGGGCAGACTGCCGACACCCGCGCCATCAGCGGTCAGGCTAAACACGATGGCGGTGCCATCTTGCCGCACCTGGTTGGCTGGGGGAGCCGCCGTACCCATGACCGCGACGCGCACGCTATTGGGGTCGAGTTGCGTCACCATGACGGAGCTAATGCCAGGGGCGGGGTTGTTTTGCAAATAGCCGTTGCCTTCGGGGAGGCGTAGCTGGGCGTTGGTAATGTCTGCAACGAGGGTGTTGCCGCGATTGACGGCAAAGACCTGGGGGCGATCGCCATTTCGCGTTTGCAGCACCAGCTCCATCCCAACGGCGGTTTGAAACACCTGCACACCCGTAATTTGGGTCGCAGCAGCTTGGGCTGGCTGGCTCGCCATCAGCACTACTGCACCACTTGTCACCAATCCAGCCAATCCAAGATGCGGTTTCACAGGTCACTCCTCCTTAACAAACAGGCGAATTCTAAGCATCTAGTCTTCAAAACAACAAAAGCAGGCATCAGCAGGGGGCAGTCCAGCAAACGCTACTGCGGGGGCGCGTTTGGATCAGCAGTAGGTGCATTCGGATCGGCAGCAGGTGCATTTGGATCAGCAGGCGGCGCAGGCGGGGCGGGCGGCTGGATCGGAGCAGGCATGAGCGCCTGCACCTGGAAACTGGTTCTCAGCCGAGGCTCTGCATCCTGATTGGGTAGCGGCCGCCCCTGCTGATTGAGCCGCAGCTTGGGTGGGTCAGTTGGGGTAGAGCTAAAGTTCCGCAGCACAAGCAGCGGCTGCAAGCGCTCAATGTTGCGAATCACCGACTGCGCCTGAGCAAAGCTGCCCTCCATCTCCACGTTGTAGAGACGCTGGCGCAGCTTGTTGTTGACCGCAGCACCCAGAGAACCATCGGTCACCAGATCGCTGGGCTGACCATCCGGCCCAGCCGGGGGAGGCACTAGCTCAAACTTTGACAGGGTGGCTCGACGATCGGGATCGGTAATGCGGGCATTTGCCGCCTGTACCCGCTCGTTCACGTCAATCAGCAGCGTATCCAGCCCTTCTTCATCGGCAAACAGCGCCAGCACATCAGCCCGGAGCTGCTCTGCCTCGGCCAGCTTGGCGCGGGCTTCTTCAATTTGCTGCTGCGCCTGCCCCTGGTTCACCAACTGCTGCTCTTTGGCGGCGATATCTGCCCGCAGCGCCGCATTTTCTTCCCACTTGGGCATTACTGCATTGACCAACAAGTAAGTCGCACCCAATAAACCTGCCAGTGCCAGCAAGATGCCGTTGACACGGGGTGTCAGCCGCACTCCAAAAACAACGGGATAATTCGGCTCTTCGAGAGCGCCGTACTCTTCTCCAGGAATGTAATCTCCACCCACGGTCATGGTGTCACAACCCCCAGTTTGCGAAGCTGATCAATCCGAGCAGGCAAGCCTACCGATAGCGTGTTCTCCATATCTTGCAGCAGTTCTGAAGAGGGACGGGGCGTGAGTCCAGCGGTGATTTTATACTGAACGACCTTGGGTAGCTGCACCTCTAGCCCCTCAGGGCGATCGCCCTCCCCCACAAACTCCGTTTGAATCGGGCTATCCACCAGCCGCGCATCCACCAGCCTCACCTCGCGGCTGTCCAAGAACGGCGACTGCTGAAGCAGCAGCATAAAGTCATTGGCTTCAGCAAAGGTGCGGGCATTACCCGAAATTTCCAATCGAGAAGGCGGCACCTCTGGCGGCGGCGGAGCAGGCTGGCTGGGGTCAGCGGGCGGGGGCGGCGGCGGAACAGCCTCCGGAGCCAACTGCGTCACGTTGGTCAACTGCACGCCCGCTGGAACCCGGCCGCGAATATCCTGCAAAATCGCCGACCAGGGGATAATCCGGTCAAAGACCTGAGCCAGCGCCTGGTTTTCAGCATTCAGTTGTGCGACCTGGGCTTCGACATTCTGCACCTCCTGCATCGCCTGTTGTAGCGTTGCAAGCTGACTATCCAATTCTGCCTGTCGAGCCGTCAGCGAGGCTGTCTGGCTTTGCAAAAAGAGCCAGAACCCGCCCACCAGCGCCGGAAGCAGCACCCCAATCGCCGCCCCCACATACATCGGACGCGGGTCATCCTGCACAACGGCTCTGCGGGCAGCAACCCCACCCCCATCCGTCGGGCGCTCTATGCGGTCATTGAGAAAATTGACATCCAGACTATACATCTCACCACGCCTCCCGTAAGCCCAAGCCCAACACCACTCCTAATCCCGGACGCTGCAACTCAGGAATTTCCTGATCGACCTCCAGCGACAGCGCCGAAATCGGATCGACCTGGCTGGCTGGCAGGCTGAGCCGCTGCGAGAAAAACTCGTCAAGCTGCCCAATTGCTCCGCCTGGCCCCGCCAGCAGCAGTTGAGCCACTTCCAGGTTGTCACCTTGATTCAGATAGAAGTCGATGGAGCGGCGCAGCTCGTCCGCCAGTTCGCCCAACACTCGCAGCATCGCCGCCGTGCCAGGATTGGTTCCGGGTGCCTTGGGCGTGCCCATGCTGTCCATCGGAGCAATTGGCACCGTCATCCCCTGGAGCAATTCCGTATTGCGCGAGGGGGGCAGGTTCATGGCGCGGCTCAAGGCAGACTGGATTTGGTAAGTGCCAATGGGAACCGTGCGGGAAAATTGGGGAACGCCATCCACCACAATCGAGATTTCTGTATTTTCAAACTCGATATCGACAATGGCAGCTGCCTCTTGGGGCGTGAACTGACGCAACTGTTCTCGGATCGTGCGAATTAGCGCAAAGCTGCTAATTTCCAGAACATCCACGTCCAGCCCTGCCTGCTGAAATGTCGTCAAGTACGAGTCGGTCACTTCTTTGCGGGTGGCCACCAGCAGCACTTGCACCTTCTCGATGCCGTCTTCATCCACAAAAAAACCGAGCTTCTGATAATCTACATCTGCTTCTTCGCGGGGGAAGGGCAGGTATAGCCCAGCTTCCTGGTTTAGCACCATTTCGCGCAATTCCCGGTCGTCTAGCTCAGCGGGAACCGGAATGATGCGGGTTACCGTGTCTCGTCCGCCCGGAATTGCGGTCGCCGCGTTCTTGACCTTGAGTTTGCTTTCACTCAGCACAGACTGAATGATTTCAGACATGGCGGCAGTGTCCAGGATTTGCCCTTCCTGATAGATCCCCTCTGGCACCTCGGCAGAGGCCAGCGTCGTAAGCTGAAAGCCTTGCCCCTTTCGTTTCAGGCGGGCAACGTTGACGCGCTCAGGGGTCAATTCAATGCCGACACCCTTTGTCTTTTTTGAAAATAATCCCTTGACGTTGCTAAACACAGTTTTAGGAATGAGGGTGGAGAAGGTGAGTATGGAAAGTGCCTGCAAACTTAGACCGTATCAAACTGCAAAACTGTGTCCGAAAACGAACACAACCTGGACTATTAACTGAGACTAAGTTTGGAGATCCTGAACACACATGCTACCCAATTTAATTCAGAATCATGCAGCCGAACACAAGAATATAGGCTTTCAAGCTAAAAAACTGAAAAGATTGCCGATCAAGCCAGAGAACTGGGTCTAAGTACCCCAGTTAAACCTCTCTTATAGCTTGCCCTTCATCGTTCAAGCAGCAACGACCCACACAAACCGACACCCTGAATTGTTGAATCGGCTAACCCAAACCGACCTGCTGAACGAAATTTTTGAATCAAGTTGGCGATCGCCTGACAAAGGCCCCAACCCGCCTCCCAATCGACAGCGGAGAAATCTCCTGAATGTAGCTACACTTAGCCAGCAATGGTACACGCAATTTAGAAAAATGGCACAGTTTATCTACGATTTGTGGAAAACCTGCGGAAACGACAGGCTATATTTTGAGCAAAGGTTTAGAAAAAAACTACCAGAACGCTTTCAGAGGGCTGTTTCCTGGGAGTTTGTGCGCGATTTTTGCTGGGGTGGCAGTGGCGGCAGGGCAGATTCGGTACGCGGCAAGGGGCGCTTCTGGCGATCGCGCTTACGCTAGCTCACCCTGCAAGGGGCGATCGCCCAGGAACTTTGCTACGGTAGCGCAATCTACGATAGGGTGAGCAATGCAGCAATCGAAAACCGCTCTAAACCACTGCCCTGAATGACCATGTACCTACGACACCCCTGGCGAAAACCCTGGAAATCTTTGAGCCTGATGACCCTGTTTGGACTGGTTTTGACCTGGGTCATTAGCTGTAGCCCCGGCGCACCGCCAACCGCGCGATCGCCCGAAGTCGAGTTTTGGACCATGCAGCTCCAGCCGCAGTTCACCGACTACTTCAATGAATTGATTGCCCGGTTTGAGCAAGAAAACCCCGGCGTTAAGGTCAAGTGGGTAGACGTGCCCTGGGGCGACATGCAGAGCAAAATTCTAACGGCCGTTTCCGCAGGCACTGCGCCCGACGTGGTTAACCTCAACCCCGACTTTGCGGCGCAGCTTGCCGGACGCAACGCCTGGATGGCGCTCGATGAACAGGTGCCCGCCACAGCCCGTCAGCAATATCTGCCCAAGATCTGGCAGGCAAACACGCTCGATGGCAAAACCTTTGGGCTACCCTGGTATCTCACCACCAGCATCGCCATTTACAACCAGGATTTGCTTAATCAGGCCGGCGTGCAGCAGCCCCCGGCAAACTTTGCAGAACTGGCCCAGGTTGCTCGCCAAGTCAGAGAGCGCACAGGCAAGTACGCCACCTTTGTGACCTTCGTGCCGACTGATTCAGCAGAAGTCCTGCAATCCCTGATTCAGATGGGCGTAACGCTGGTAGACGACAGCGGCAAGGCAGCCTTCAATACGCCCGAAGGACGCGCCGCCTTCCAGTATTGGGTGGACTTATATAAAGAAGGTCTGCTGCCCCAGGAAGTGCTAACCCAGGGACACCGCCGTGCTATTGAGCTATATCAGGCCGGTGAAATCGCCATCTTAAACTCCGGCCCGCAGTTTTTGAAGACTGTGGAAACCAATGCACCGGCGATCGCCCAAGTCTCCGCTGTTGCGCCCCAAATCACCGGCGATACGGGCAAAACCAACGTCGCCGTGATGAACCTCGTCATCCCCCGCAGCACCGATGTCCCCGAAGCTGCCGTCAAGTTTGCCCTGTTCGTCACCAATCCCGAAAATCAGCTTGCCTTTGCCAAAGCTGCAAACGTGCTGCCTTCCACGGCGACCTCGCTGACCGATCCCTACTTCAGCACTGCCGCTGAAACATCTGCCTCTACACTCGACACTGCCCGCGCCGTCAGTGCCCGCCAGATGCAGTCTGCCGAAGTGCTGCTGCCCCGAATGGAGGATATCAAGGAGCTGCAAAAGATTATCTACGACCAGCTTCAAGCTGCTATGCTGGGCGAAAAATCGGTCGATCAGGCAGTCAATGATGCAGCTGCGGCTTGGGATGCCCGGTCATAGGGAGTGGCAATCCAGAACTGAAACGCAGCAAATGGGCACTCAAGAATAGTCGAAATTCTTAACATTTCGCAATCAAAACCTCGCCTAAACCCTAGCAATCTGCGTCAGTTCATCGCAAAATAGAAAACAAAGATGAGAGCCTTTCACAAAACTTATAGGGGAGGATATCGACTATGGATTGGCGTGTTTTGATTGTGCTGTTGCCTGTGATTCTTGCTGGTAGCTGGGCGGTTTACAACATTGGCCAAGCTGCCCTCCGTCAAGTCAAGGGGTTCATGGCCAGCAAGTAAGATTTAGCAAGTGAGCTTTAGCGGGTGAGCTTTAGACATGAGTTTCCGCTAGAAACCTGTCTATCATGAGTTTCCGCTAGAAACCTGTCTATACTTCGCTCTAAGCTTTGCTCAATTCTTTGAGCCACCCATTACTTTGAATCACCCATCAGAAGAGGTAGCTGCAAATTCTGAGGCAGTTGCCTCTTTTGTTTGTGCCTCTTTTGTTTACCGTTTAGCTTGAATCGCCAATCCAAAATCGAGAATCTCCCCTGCTAACGCGGCACCTGCTGAAGCAGTTGGGCAGCGCTGTTGGCCCACTGGGCGTTGCCCTGAGAACTGTAGAGATCGCGGGCGTGCTGCAAGACGCGCTGGGCTTCGGCATAGTTTTGCTGCTGAAGAAACACTAGACCTGCGCCATAGTAGGCATTGGCGTAGGTAGCATTGGCATCGGTCGAGCGGCGGAAGGCGTTGAGGGCGCTGCCGAGGTCGCCCTGCTGCATGAGGACGGAACCCAGGCTGTAATAAGCTTCGGCATAGCGGGGGTTGATAGCGATCGCTCGCTGAAAGGCCTGGGCTGCTAGCGCCAGCTGCTGCTGATCCTGATACGTCAGCCCCAGGTAGTAGGACGGTTCTGGCGCGGTAGGGGTAAGCTGGGCAGCCCGCTGAAAGCTAGCGATCGCTGCTGCTGCATTGCCCCGTCGCCGCTGCACCAGTCCCAGGTTGTAATACGCCAGCCCCAGATTTGGATCAAGCTGCACCGCCCGCTGGAGATACTGATTGGCAATGTCGAGATTGTTGCCTTCTAGCAGCGCCGCACCCAGGTTTGCAAAGGCCAGCGCAAAGCCAGGATCGGCCTGAGCAGCGCGATAGAACGACTCCGCCGACGCTTGAAGCTGTCCCGTTTGTCGCAGCGCCAGACCCAAGTTATAGTGCGCGGGAGCCAATTGTGGATTGACCTGCACTGCCTGCCGAAAGGCGGCGATCGCCCCTTCCACCTGCCCCGCCTGAATCAGTTGCAGTCCCCGGTTTAGCTCCGCGACCCCTGCCTCGGCTTGCGCGATTTGTTGTGGGGTTTGCTGCGGAGCTTGGATGGAGCGCTGTATGGGGCGCACTTGCACCACTGTGGATGTCGCACCTAGGAATATCGTGTCTGGTGATTCCAAACCTGGTGATTCCAAACCTAGTGATTCCAAACCTGTAGATGCCGCACCTGTAGATGTCGCACCCAGCCACAGGAAACTGCCTAGAAAAAAACTGATTGATCTCGAGGAAACACACATAGTTACAAACTCTAAACAGAAAGCAGAAAGCACCCTAAAGGTTTTATCTCAAATCGTTCCGTCTAAAGGTATAGGCTTAGACCATACAAAGGGAATGTTCTCAGGATCACAGACATTGGGGAACAGCCTTGATGAATCATTCTTTGGACTCAGCTTAAAAGGGCTAAAACCATCTTTTGGGTTAATCAAGCAGCACCCAGATCAAAGCTTAAATCTTGACGGGGAACGCCCCTGAGCAGCCCGGTGCGATCGCCTATAATGCAGTTTTGACCAAGCATACCTGCGCTCATGGATAAATACTTTCGGATCGATCTGCTGGAGCAAACCCCCAACCCCCAGCGCCTCATCTGGCGGTCGGCTCACCAATGCGTTTGCGAGGGCCCAGCGATTGACGACCCTGCCCCCGACGAAGAAAAAGCCGGGGAATATGCCGTAAAGCACCTCCTGGCGGGCGATCGCGGTCACTGGAGTCCCTTTGAAGCACCCCAAATTTCGCTGAACGTCATCGGGTTCAATCATCGCACGATGCAGCAGATTACCCGCCACCGCGTCGGCGTGCATTTTTCGGTGCAAAGCCTCCGCTATACTAGCGTCCGGTTTTGCGAATTTGCTCAAAATCCTACCGTAGAAGTCCTGGAATCGCTCGTGTATTTTCGCCCGGTGGGCGAGTACCGCGATCGCCAGGGCAAGCGCTACACCTACACCGAGGGCGATCGCCAGGCCGACATGGAACTGGCCACCCAAATGCTCCAGCACTACGCCCGCAAGATAGATGCAGGCTATTCCGAAGAACATGCTGCGGGGCTGCTGCCGATGGACACGCGCCAGCACTGGGTCATGAGCTTCAACGTGCGATCGCTCTGTCATCTGCTCGACCTGCGCTCCAAAGCCGATGCCCAACTCGAAATTCGCCAGCTTTGTGAACTGGTCTGGCCCCATTTTGAAGCCTGGGTTCCGGCGATCGCCCACTGGTACAAAACCAACCGCTGGGGCAAAGCCAAGCTATCGCCCTGAGGATTTCCTAATCGCAACGATTACGATTTCAAACAGCGTTTGGGGACAGAATCCTTTAACCTGAATATCAGATTGTTAACTTCAGATTGGGATTTTTTACGATGCTGATTTTGCCGGGTTCTGCGGTTCGCGTAACGAATGTAGACGACACTTACTACGGCTTTCAGGGATTGGTGCAGCGCATCAGCGACGGCAAGGCAGCGGTGCTGTTTGAAGGCGGAAACTGGGACAAGCTCATTACCTTTCGCCTGTCGGAGTTGGAGCTAGTAGACGCAACAGCAGGCCGCAAAAAAGGGAAGTAGGCGCAGTATTTGTTGCAGTCGTTGTTTCAGAACTGGGCAGCCGTGGCGCAGAAGTGATGGAAACCTTACCCAAATTCTGCACAAAATCAACCGAAATCAAGTGCATTTGTACGCCAGTTGCGGTATGAATGAAAGAGATTCTGGGCAAAAGTCCAGACTTGTCGCACATGCTTGAAATCTGGATAGTTGACCGATGCGCCTGCCGCTGCCGGATGCTGCCAATCAAACGCGATCGCCCGATTACCTGGCCGAAGTCATCGAAACCGCCACGACGGAGTTTTTGGCCCAATGCCTGGAACCGGATGATCTGAACTTTGCCGTCATGCCGCCCTTCGGCAGTTGGGTCAAGTCCAGCGACGAAGAATCGGGCAACCAAATCTACGCGGTGGTCTATCACGCCACTACCAGCCCCATCGATTCTGTCCACCGGGCGCGGGCGCTGGGCCTGTCGCTCGCCGACCTGCGCGAGCAGCAGCCGCAGATCTTCGCCATGCTAAAAACGGAATTTCGAGCGGCGATTGTTGGCTTTCGTCCCCGCGCCTCCGGTCGCAATGGCAAGACCCGCCTCAGCGAGACGGTCTATCAGCATTTGCCGCCACGCCCGCCCCAGATTCACCAAGCGGTCTATGCCTGCACACCCGCAGAAATCATCCACTTCAGCGAACAGTTCGACTTTTTGCGGACGCTGCTGCAAGTGAGCAATGCCCCCGTCGAAGCGCTGATCGCCGCCGCCATCCGCGATATTTACCAACTGCGAAAGGGCGATCGCCCTTGGCTAGTGCAAGCCGGCCGCAGCCTCAGCCAAATCTTAAAAGATGACTACGATCGCCTGCGGATTATCCTCAGCCAGATCTATCTGCAACCCACAGAATGAGGGGATAATAAAGCGACTAAGAGCAGCCGTTCTCGCCCTGATTGACCGTCCGCATTGCGCCCAATAGCGTTTCAATTACCACACAACGCCGTATTCCCCCAGTCGCGGGCACTGTCACCGCAATCGAAATGGGCAAGTTGGCAGCAGGTGTAATGTCCTGAGGGCCCGTAATGGGGCCACCTGTGGCCCCAAACGTAATCGTGGTTGCAGCAGTGGGTGTCACCTGCATTCCCACATTGCCCTGACCAACCCTTCGCACTTCATTCAGCACGTTGATAGTTGGGTTAGCCCCTGTAGTCAGCGTCACCTGCTGGGGATAGCGTGTCCGAATGGCTTCATCCTGCGCCTGTCGGAGCGCTTGCAGCACGTCGTTGGTGGCATTGCTCAGGCGCTGACGATTCAGCAGGGCCACCCAACTCGGAGCAGCGATCGCCGCCAAGACTGCAATCATAATCACAACTACAAGCACTTCAGTCAGGGTAAACCCTGCTGTTGCGTGGCAACCCGGTTGATTAGACCTTGAGGGCGATCGCCCAAAAGACCGCTGCAAAAACCAATTCATCACGCGCCTCCTGAGACTGGGATACCGCTCACACTGAACCGAACTGAGAAAACAGAACAAACCTTGCGCTAAGGCCCCGCACCAGACGGATTCCGTTCCAGCACCGCACGACCCAACACACGCGTTTGCAATGTCGTTGTAAACTCACGGTCTGAATTAATGCCTGGTCGCCCGAAGGCATTCCCCCGAATAAACAGCGAAACGTCTCGGAATTGGCTGGTCAACGTTTCATTCGTCACACAGGCATACAGCCCGCCCCGGTAGGTTGTAGCCGCCGTTTCTGGAGAAATGTTATATCCAGTCGGACAGTTCGGTGCAGGTACACCCAACGCATTCGCCGCCTGCCCATCGTCCACAAAATCCACCAGAACAGCCCAATTGCCCCCAAGTGCTTCTCCAGTAGCGGGCTGCCACGAAGCAAACGCGCCACTGGCTGGAGCCGTATAGCCCCCTGTTTTACTCCAGTTCGCGCCCGAACCTGTAAACTCTGGCAGCACATACCGCACAATTCGCGCCCGCCCCCGCCAAATTCCTGTGTTGCTCGTCGTCAGTGCATACACAATCAGAGAATAGGAACTACCCGTCACGCAAGGCACCGGATAATTGCCTGCTGCCACCTGAGTAGTACGGCAGCGCTCCCGTAGAGCATTGGGCAGGGGGTCTTGCTTCCAGAAGCCGATAACGGGGGTGCTATTCGCCGGCAGCACAGCATTTAGCGCACTTTGCAGCCCAGGGCAGCCCGGCTCCGGTGGCACAGCAGCCGGATTGGCCGCGATACCCGCGCCCAAACAGCGTCCCCGATAGACAAACGTCGCCTCTCGCAGTTCCGCAGCGATGTAATCCAGCGCTTGCTGCATTTCTCGCTGGGTTTCAGAGCGGGATGCCTCGCGCTGATCAGCGGTCAGCAACTCCACCACCAGATACATCAGCCCAGAAATAATAATGCTGCTGATAATCGCGACAATGAGCAGTTCTGTAAGGGTAAAGCCCGCCGTCGAAAACGTTGACTGACTTCGCCGCCGCCTCAGCAATTCCTTGACTCGTTCTACCAGCCGGTCGCCCATCACAGTTCTTGCTCCAGTTCCTACCATAGTTGCTGCCCTTCTCAAACCGTTTGGTTGCCTTTAACCCAGCATCCCCAACGTGACACATAAGTTGTCCAACTTCAGCCGAGCGATCCTGCCTACGAACACACTTAGGAAACTTCAACCAGGAGACCTCGACAATCTTCCTTGAATAATCTGAAATAACCTGAAATCAAAAATCTGAGATTAAACTCTGCGTCTAGGCTTAGTTATAAATGCTCGCTGTGAACGCCTAGCAAATCTGGTCGGTTTCAGGTTTCATTTCGATATCGTTAGGGGCAGGGAGTCCCTCCCTGCTGATGAAGCTGGCAAAGCGTCGTCCCCTGATCGCTCCAGGTCATGCGCGGATATAGCGCCACCAGCGGACGCACCCGCTGACTGCCCGTGCCAGAGGTGATGTTGAGCGCCGCAGGCTGCACCGGAGTCACCATGCTGCCAAAGTTTGGCTGAGCAATGACTGAATAAACCCGAACGCCCAGAATGAAGCTGTTTTGCCTTGTGCCGCCGGGAGCAGTGTCGCCAGGGCTGACGCTGCGAAATACCTGCATATAGAACTCAGGCGCACAGGGGTCGCCGTTCACCGTGATGCCGTCAATATCTATCGGGATAGCCTGGAGTGCACCTACCCCAGAGCCAGTATATTGATTGGCCAAGCCCGTATTGACACATTTCCGCACACCCGCAACCCCTGTTGGCGGGACAACGGTTGCACCGTTTGTAAATGCTCCCGCTGAGGCAGGCAGATTTGTGGCATTGTGTTGTCCACTGGCGACCAGAGTTTGAATGCGATCGATTTCGTCCTGGGCAATTTGGAAGGCTTGCTCAGCCCGACGATTCTGCACCCGCGATGCCGACGCAATGAACAGCGGCGGTAAGATCAGGGTTGCTGTGATCGCAATCACCGCAACACCTATCAGGCATTCCAGCAGCGTCACGCCCGATTCGGAGGAGCAGTTCGAGGGAACTGCTGCTTGTGCTAGCCGACCCCGCCTGCTCAGCGCTCTAGCAGACCAGCGAACTGTTGCGGTCGGTTTTTTGGAGTCGAGCGTCGGAGAGTTCGCAGTTGAGAATTTCATAGGGGGTTGACCTCTCAATTACGCAGGGCAAGAACGACGGTTGGTAGGGGGCAATGCGCCTTGAATCGCACCACAAAGTTGCCGAATGTAAGGGTCGTTAGCGGGCGGCTCGCTATAGAACTCGCTGCGGATCGAGCGAACGGTGACAAATCGCTGGGCGATTGGCCCGGCTGGCGCAAGCTGTAGACCCACGTCATACCCCCAGCGTCGCAGAGGCGGTACGTAATAGCGAATTGCCTCATTGACCACTGGGTCTGTCCCAACTTCCCAAGCATCCTGATCGTAGGGGCCAGTGGCTTGCTGACTAAAGCTCAACTGGAGCAGCGAACCCGAAATGAATAGCGGCGAGTTGTTCGTCCAGTCTTCATTAAACCGGGGGAAGTTGTGCAATCCTCCGTAAGACTGGTTTGCACGAGAGGGCACCAGACCGCTGATGATGATGGAGTTTACCCGCGTATTTGGCAAGGCTGGAATCAGCGGACGGTCGCTCGTAATCGGATAGTAGGCTCCAGTGTAGTTTCGTGAGTTGCTGCTAGCTGCTATTCGAGGAAGACGAGGTACTCCGTTACGTCCTACGATAATCGGAGAATCTCCTTCCTGGGGTTTCAAAGTGGCTGTTGTCAACGTTCTAAACATGCTGTCTGCGTAGTTGGTTCGCATCCAGCGTGCAGTTGGGTTGCCGTTTTGATCTCGAACCACATCTCGCGTATTGGGTGCAGGGTCTGTGGTACCTGTCTGGAAAGGGGCAGATGCGTTTCCTGCGTCGCTAGGGCGTGAGAAGTTGAGGTAAGTAGTACGATCGCCATTTCCCTGGCAGCCATATCGGGCAGAGGTCGCACCTACTCTTACACCATTACGCGCATCAGCCAGGGTTGCGGTCTGTGCAACCCCAACAGTCAAGAAGACATCCTGCATACTGCCATCACAGGAGTTGTCCGACAGGATGGTAATTGCGTCTGCTAGAACCTCGCTGGGCCGCCACAGATCCCCTGCACGGGCGAAGTTGGTATCAATTTGAGCCAAGGTGCGGCTGTGGAAGTTGGCGTACCGCTGCTGTCCGTCATAAGTCAACAGGGTCGTAAACTCCTGAAGTTCAGTTCCAGCAGCATTTTGATGCAGGTTGAAGTTGCCTTGGATGTAAACCGGGTTGTCGGAGATAAAGGACAAGCCGCGCCCATTATCCCCAGGACGATCGAGCCGAGAACCGTTTTTGAGACGAAACCCATTGGGACGCCGATCGGGGTCGGGGTAATAGTCCACAGGTTTAGGTGTTACAAAGTTGCTTTCATTTAATGGCGGGTCAGTTGATCCGAAAGCACTCACATCCCCTGTATTCATCCGGCAAGTGGTTTCTGTACGGAGGCTTTCTTCAGTGTTGCAGCTTGGCCAATCAGCCGGGGACGGACGAACAATGGTTGCTTCCGAGACCGCATCTTCACGAAAAGCGTAGACAATTCCCGCAGCAGGAAGCCAGCGATCGCCCGTCAACCCGTTCCCGGCACGACGCAGCAGATCCAGATTGACATCTAGCACGCGCACGCTGAGCAGCTCACGACCGTTCATCAGGGCAGCATCTTTGAAGCCAACCCGGCGGAAAGTGCCGTTGGTCGGATTGCCTCCCAAGCTGTAGCGAGAGCAATTATCCGTTATGCAGACCTTAATCAGCGTATCGCGGTTGTTGTTCGGCGTTGATTCAGCCGTGCTGCCCGCAGGAGCCGCAGTCAGGTTCTCAAAGGGCAGCACCCAAGTTGCAGGCGGACGAGGCAGCAGCCGCACCGCTTCTGGGCGTACAGGCTGATAGATTACGCTGGCGTTGCGAGCTAATAGATAGGCATCGTTTGCTGCGTCGGCGTGGTCGCGGGCTGCTCTGCCCCCGCCGCTGGCCAGTGTCCCTGCTGCGTCGGGATGGGCACCTGTACCAGGCTGCTCCTCGCGCGGTGCTGGAAACAGGTTATAAAGTGCAGGGTAGAAGGGACGATTTGAACAGAGATACTTGATGGGATCACCAGAGCCAACCCCGCTGTTCTCCCACATCTGCCGGCAGGTTTTGCCATCCCCGTAGAAGCCTGCAACCTGGACGGCTGTAGCCGGTGTCCGAGTGGCATAGGCTACGTTCGCATCACCCAGATTATCGTAACCAAAGAAGCCCCACTGGCGATCGCGCGCCACCTGTTCTTTGGAGATGATCAGTTGAGCCAGCCGGATGTAGTCGTTCATCTGGTCAGCCGTCAGAGTTCCACCGCCATTGGGGAAGCTGTAGGGCGTTCCAGATGCAACTATCTGATCGCGCCACTGCTGCATCAGGGCAATGACGGTTTCGGGCGATCGCGGACGGTCGAGGTTGCCTCGATCCTTCACCATGATGATAAAGTCGTTGCTATTGGCTGCCGAAAGCGGGCCAAAGGGGCTGACTCCGCGATCGAGGGCGCGAATAACACCCCGAAGCCCCGCGTAGAACTGGGCAGACAAGGCTGGATTGGTGAAGGCCGTGTCTTCGTCTGCCTGAGTTGCATAGGCATTCCCCAGTGGCACGCCCGCCGCATTCGGATCAAATTTTTCTAAATAGTCAAGCTGATAGGCTAGCATCCCCATCGTGCAGGCAGAGGTATACAGCGTAGACTTATCTGCCGGGCTAAGGTTGGCGAAGGACGTACCTGCCGCCATCCGAGCAATGACTCGACGCAGAATTGAGAAGTCGCCCCACATCGAGAACCAGGGGTAGGGGTGAACCTGCTGATCTTGAACAGGCGTGAAGGATGGTGCGCCGCCGCGTGGATCGCCTGCGAAGTTGGCTAGGTTTTGCAGCGCCAGCATGGTCGGCGTATTTAGCGCACTGAATGCATTGGCAGGCGGGAGGTTGTATTCCCAGCCGTTGGTGCCACGCCCTCGCAAAAAGTCAGAAATGACTGAACCTGGGGTGTTATACGGCGCTGAAAATCCGGACTCAAGATTGAGGGCCAGGTTCTCGAAGGTGGCACTGCGGTCAAGCGTGCCTGCTGTGCCAGGATGAACCGTGAGGGCAAGACAGGCCGCAGGGCGATCGCGATCAGCAGAGGTCTCTGCCGCAGCCCGATGGTAAATCGCGGCTCCCTGCACTGCGGGAAGGTTGTCATAGAGCGATCGCCGCTGTCGAGCTTCATTACAACGACCTGCATTCTGCGCGATGCAACCTGGCCAGGGCTTCAGGGGTTCAAAACTAGCTGTATCGTTTGGGAATGGGCCACCCCAACCTGCGGCATCCCCCAATTCTAGTCGCTGGCCGACGATAATCCGCATTCCCTCGTTGCGAGCGCGGCGTTCCCAATAGCCATCCAGACCCACCGCACTTTCGTCTTGCCCAACCCCGGGCGTATTGCCGACGAGTCGAGTTTCGGTAGTTGGAATCTGATCTCCGATCAACCCAGGAATTGAGGTTGCTGGGTCGTCCTCGCGTCCACCGTAGGTTGGCTTGGGCCCATAGCGGTCATCAGCGCGATAGGAATCGTCCACATAGGGCGGGTTTTCTTGCGGCGGCTGAATCAGTCGTCCCTGACCATTGCGGTTGAGGGCTGTGCCTGCCCAGCCAGGGCGAGAAGCCGTGGGGTTTGCTAAGCCCCGTGACGCGGAGCGGGCCTCCGTCTGCAAGATAACCGGGTCTAGCGCGTAGTCTACGGGTGCAGTTGATCCCAAGTTGACCGAGTGCGTCCCCGGGGTGAGGTTTGCGTTGCTGGGGTTAATCCCATAGCCCTCATACAGTTCAAACGTTGAGGTGTCTCCAGCAGTGCTGCTGTTGTTGTTTAGTTTCGCAGCTAAAAATTGCCCCCGAAAATCGATTTGCCCCGCAGCGTTTTTGGTTTCCACCGTACTCACCTCTGAGGCATCGGCGCTGTAGAGGCATGAAAACCGAGAGCTAATCATGTAGCTCCGGAAACTACCGTTGCCAATAATGATGTTGCCTTCGGAGTGCATCGCGCCGTTCCAGTTAAACGCAGGACCAGGGAAGATTTCTAGGTCGTTGCGGAACCAGGCTCCCCACTTGTTGCCCTGCTCCACTGTGCGGTCTTGCTGAAACTCCAGCGCTGCCACAGGTCGGTTGGGCGTATTGGGCTGGACATATACGTCAACCTGAAAGTTTTTCCGCAGCAGGGAGGTATTGTTGCCATCCGGTAGCCAGCCCCGTCCCACACCATCAGCAGTTGCAGCGACGGCTCCGGTAGAGCAGGCGTTATTTTGAGAACTGTTGTTGCTCAGCGGGCCATTGCGAACCTCCTGGCGACGTGCCCGCCCCACGTTGGTACCGCTGCCGCGAATCGCGGTGTCGCTGGTATCTTGAATATTGGCCAGGTCGGTCTTGTAGAGAATCGAGTAGGCAACTGTGGCATCATTGGTGCCATCGCCATCGGTGTCGGTGGGATAGCGCCAAGCGTTGTCTACAATGCCGTCTCCGTCCAGGTCAATGCGCGTTTCACCCGGCAGTGTGTAGGGGTCAAAGGTCGGGTTCGCCAGGCTGGAAGGATGGCGAGGGACGGTAACGGTCGTTCCAGGAACGGTTGTACCTGTGTTGAGCATCATGCCCAGCAGCCAGGTTTCCGACGGAATACCACTGGGGAAGCGGGGGTCGCGGCGGGGGTCAAATAGGTACTCTAGCTTTGCCTTGGCACGGTCAATCGTGGGCGTGGCAGCGTTGTAAACCACGCGCTGCTGCCGTTCCCCAATCGTCTGCACGGTGCGCGTGTAGGTGCGGTAGCCAATCGAGCCAACCGTCAACAGCACCACCAGCAACAGCAAAATAGTTGTTGGCAACACAAAGCCCGCCTTGGCTGAAGCGCGATTTAGGCTGAGCCAGTTGTGAAATAGCCAGAGGACACTGCGCCGAATGCCTCGCTGGATGCGCTGGGTGACGGCACGATGAACCTGATTCAAGCCGCTGTGGATGGCCCTGGTGAATTTGCGGGTTGACATAGCTGCCTTCCTCTTACCTTCCTTTTGGGACGGGTTGGTAGATAAACATTGGGATTCACGAAACGAGATTGACTGCGCCTAAAGCCGAGGACGACAGGAACAGAGACGCTGCCGTGGAGAAATCGGATGAGGGAAGCCATTCAGGGAAACACTCTGAGGGAGACACATGCTCTAGGAAACGCTGACGGCGACTCCAGGAACACGCTGGGCGCTGAGAAAAGCTGGCTAGGCGATCGCCCTTGACCACACCCCAAGCCCAAAGCGGTAGCTTAGAAAACAACTCAAGAAACCACAGTGTTAACAATTGAACCGCGCAAAATCAACAGGGAAAACACGAAAATTTGCCAATGCAGGCACGAATGAGCATCAGTACAGATCTCTAAAGCCAGTTATGAATAACACCAGACATCAGTGATATCAGAGTTTAATATATCAAATCGACAGTGTTAAGGAATGTGGCCGCAGAAACCTCCAAACTTGTTTGGGCAGCTTGCACAAGCCAATTGCACAAGTCAATTGCACAACTAAGCTGCACAATTAGAGCTTGTTTTGGGCTTTAGGGGACAACGACAGAACTAGTTTCAAACTTCTTTTGAAAATGCCAAGACACCAAATGCAGGTCACGCAATTTCCCTCTCACAAAGGGTTTGGGACTGCATTCGATTTAGCTTGGCAAGCAAAAGAGTACCCTCCTAAGGGTAAAAAACGATCAGTCTGGGGAGGAAAACTTGAGAGCAGACCCGTTTCGCTATGACCCTGGCTCGGCTGGCGTTTTAAGAGAAAGTGGGAGGGCGCTGGATGAGGACGCAGCGCCAGAGGGTGGCAGGGGTTGCCCCATCCCATAGGTGAGTGCGTAGCTCCGGGAAAGCAGCCACAGCCACAGCGACGGATAGCGCGGCTCTAGCCAGGGCTGGATCTGGCAGGCAAACCCTGGTAGCCATTGAAATAGCCAGCTTAGGAGTGCAGCCAGCGTGAAGCTGAGATAGCTGCCGACCCAGCGCAGCAGGTCTGCCGGGCCCGCCAATTCCCAAATCCAGAGCAGGAGGGCAGGATTGGTGCGAGCTGCCTTGAGAGCCATGCGGTTAAATGGCACCCAGCCCGCGCGGTCTTTAATAAAGCGATCGCTCACCTCAGGATCTTCGTCTGCCAGGATGCCAAAGAAGGTATTGAGCATAGCGTTGACCCGCTGCGGCGCGACCCATTTCCCTGTGGGCACCATCATGCCTTTGGAAAAGAGCCAGGTGACGGCGATGTTGCTCTGGAAGGCGCGGATTTGCTCCAGATGGTGGGCTTGCAGCAGATCATGGCGCAGCGCAGTGTCGAGCAAGTCCGTGAGCCGGGGCAAGTTTCGCACGAGCGATCCGAAGCCCGTGAACACCAGCGGCGACTGGAGCGATGCCGCATCGCCAATGGCAATCAGGCGGTCGAAGGCCACGCGGCGATCGCTCTTGATCCCGCTGAAATGTCCTGGAATGTACCCAAAGGTCGCCTTGCGCCAAGTCAGTTTATCTAAATCACAGCGGCGATACTCTGGCAAGATGGTAAAGAAATCCTCGTACATTTCCAGCAGAGAGCCGGGGTTGTCGGGATGCACTTGGTGGTAGTGGAACAGGTAGAAGGTCAGTTCTTCCCCGCGCCCCGGAAACAGTTCCCAAATCAACTGTCGCCCGCGGGAAATGTCGCCGTGGCTAAACAGCACATCGCCGTAGCGGGCATCCCATACGCCTGGTTCAAAGCCGCGCTCGACCACCGCGCCCACCGTGGGACATACGCTGTCAAACGTGCGATCGCCATTCAGTTGCCACGCGATGGGGGAAGCTGTGCCCATCGCGTCTACCAGCAGCCGCCCAGTTGCCGTGCGGGATGTGCCCGTTGGCAACTGCTTTGCATAAACCGTCACGCCACCAGGCGCAACGTCCACCCGCTCAAACTCGGTTTCGTCCCAAATTTCGCCACCCGCCGCCCGCAGTTTGTCGCCACAGATTTTCAGCAGCTTTTCTGCATCAATGCCCACATTCAAAACCGTCGGCGTATGCAGCACGGGCGCTTTTGCCTGGGGCGGATTGTTGGCATCAAAGAACTTGCTGAAGCCGTCTATGTACTCCCGCGCAATTACGCTCTCAAACTCGGCAGGTGTGAACAGTTCCAGGTCGATCAGGCTTTGAAACTCGGCCCGCGAAATATTCCACTCGCGGTTCATCCGGCCAAAGGGCAGCCGCTCGATCAGCAGCACCCGATAGCCGCGTCGCGCCATCACTGCCGCGTGAATAATGCCCAGCGCTCCGCCAATGTAAATCAGGTCGTAGGCAGGTTGCGTCCCTGTATCTTCGACCGCTTCGACTGCTTCGACCGCAAACACAACCTGCTTGGGCTGCTGGGGATTTCGCACGCTCTCTCGCCAGCGCTGCTCCCACCAGTAGACCCGGTTCAAGTCATACTCCCCATTCGGAATGCGCTGAAAATATTTCACCGTCTGGGGGTAGTGGGGCGCTAGGGCCTCAAAGATCGATTGATGAGACAGGTCAACCTGAGGCGGCGCGGGGTAGCGCTGGGGAAACTGGGCCCGGAGCGCCTGGGTCAACTGCTGTAAAAGGTTCCCCTCGCTGGGAAAGGGGCGATCGCCCCAGCGAAATACCTTAAGATACGTTGTGCGCTGCACAGACCAGACAAATCCAGACAGCACCGGCCCATCGAGGAAGTCATCTCCCAAGTTGCCACTGGAACCACTTCTAGCAACAGTTTCGTTCGTAATCAGGAACCCATCCGAGGTCGCAATCATATTGCCGACGGTGGGCTGAAACTGCTGCTGAAGCCAGCGACGCACAGCATCCAGGTCAGGCGTAGGCACCTCTAGATAAAGTAGCTCTCTCAAAGAATCTTTCATCCGACGATTTTGGTAACGGCTGGCGAATTCACTGGGTGAGTCCGCTGGGCAAGTTCACTGGGCGAATCACTAAAGAGACAGAGTTGACAGAATTGAAAATTGCGCTACACTTCACCAATACAATCAGAACGCTTGAAGAAAGTTTAAGACTTCTCATTTTACCTTTTGACCTGCCTGCCATTTAAGGCTGCACGTCATCCAGCTTCTAAGCTCTGAGAACCTCAAGTCTGAGAACCTCAAGCCTGAGAGCGTGCCTTGTGATTACCTGGGGCATTTCTGCCTGACTATGAATTATCCCATTCCGAGTAGTTCTCAAGAAGTCGTTGCCCTCCGCCAGCAGCCTGTAGACGATGAGCTGGTGGCAGCGGCGATCGCCGGAGTCATCTACGTCGCGCGATCGCAGGGACAAACGCTGGAAGATCTCACTGCCGAGGTCATGGCAGACGATCGACTGCTGGATACCGATTTGCGGCGCTGGCTCAGCGATATCGTGTCGCAGGCATGGGATCAGCTTGCCTAGCGCCCAGAGGTGCTTCGTCTATCGTCCCTGCGCTTTAAGGAATAACCGTTCTGTTTTACAGAGCCATTTTGTTTCACAGGCTGTTTACATCACAGGCTGTTTATAAGTTTTGTATGTAACACCTGTTTGTAGCAACATTCTGTTTGTGATCAGAGGGAATACGCTATGCTGAGTGCTTGAACCTCTAGCCAGGATGCAGGCTTATGGGCAGCAACGGTCGCAGCACAAACGGCAAAAGCCAACCGCTCTACGCAACCCGGATTGATCTTTCATCTGAAATCCGCACGCAAGTTATTGCTATTTTGAATCACTCCCTTGCTTCCACACTGGATCTGAAAACCCAGGTCAAGCAGGCTCATTGGAACGTCAAGGGATTGCAGTTCTACCAACTGCACGAGCTATTCGACGAGATGGCGTCCGAGCTAGAAGAGTACGTGGACATGGTGGCAGAGCGCGTCACGGCGCTGGGCGGGCTAGCCGTTGGCACTGCTCGCACTGCGGCAGCCCAGTCTATTCTGCCAGAGTATCCCTTCGACATTTTAGATGGCAAAGATCATGTCATCGCGTTGGCAGAGCGCTATGCTGCCTACGGAAAGCTGGTGCGCGAATCCATCGACGCGACCGATGATCTGGGCGATGCCGATACGGCTGACCTCTACACCGAGATTTCGCGGGATATCGACAAGCGCCTCTGGTTCTTGGAAGCCCACCTGCAAACTGCGGTCGAGGAGGTCGTGTCCGCTACCGCCGCGTCTGAAGTGGCGGAACCCAAAGCCAAGAAAACGACGAAACGGGCAAAGTAAGCGGCGGTTCAGGCGGGGACTAACTTGCCCAAGTTTTGCAATGACGCATTGGCAAGTGTCCGAAGAATGGCGCGGGCTGCCCCATCTCCCCACTATTCCTCTTTTGCCTCTGGCTTCAGCAGCGGGAAGGCAATCACGTCGCGGATGCTGGCAGAATCGGTCAGCAGCATAACCAGGCGGTCGATACCCGTCCCCATGCCCATCGTGGGCGGCAGCCCATATTCCAGCGCCATCAGAAAGTCTTCGTCTACGCCGTGGGCCTCCAGATCGCCTGCGGCTTTGCGGGCTGCCTGGGCTTCGAGGCGCTGCCGCTGATCGATCGGGTCGGTCAACTCAGAGTAGCCATTTGCCGTTTCGCGCCCCACGATGAATAGCTCGAATCGCTCCACCAGACCAGGTTTGCTGCGGTGGGCCTTGGCTAGTGGCGAATTTTCGACCGGGTAATCGGTTACAAAGGTGGGCTGAATCAGCGTCGCCTCGACCCTTTGCTCAAAGGCTTCCACTAGCAGGCGGCCGATCGAGTCGCATTTGTCTAAATCTTTGAGACCAGCGGCGATCGCCCCTTCTTTTGCCTCCTCCAGCGTCGTGAACTGGGAAAAATCCAGCCCCGTGTGTTCCTGCACTAGCTCGTGCATCGTGACTCTGCGCCAGGGCGGGGTCAGGTCAATGGCTTGCCCTTGGTAGGTAATTTTCAAATCATCGAGAACCGATTTGGCAGCGGCGACGATCATCTCCTCCGTCAGCGTCATCATCTGCTCGTAGTCGCCGTAGGCCTGGTAGACCTCGATGGAGGTGAACTCCGGGTTGTGCCGGGTCGAAACGCCTTCGTTGCGGAAGATGCGCCCGATTTCAAACACCTTCTCGAAGCCGCCTACCACTAGCCGCTTTAGATGCAACTCGGTGGCGATGCGGAGATACAAATCCATCTCCAGCGTGTTGTGATACGTGATGAACGGCCGGGCCTCGGCTCCGCCCGCCTCCGATTGCAGCACAGGCGTTTCAATTTCAATAAAGCCCCGGTCGGTGAGAAAGCGACGGATGGCAGTGGTGATGAGCGATCGCCGTCGAAACGTCTCCCGCACCTCTGGATTTACAATCAAATCTACATAGCGCTGGCGATAGCGCTTTTCCACATCCGTCAGCCCGTGCCACTTGTCGGGCAGGGGTTGCAGCGACTTGGTGAGGATGGAATAGCGCTGCACGTTAACGGACAATTCGCCCTTCTCAGTTCGCTTGACAGTGCCCGTTGCACCCAGGATATCGCCTGCGTCCGTCAAAGTCTTTAGATGGTCAAACGCCTGCGGGTCAATATCTGCCATGCCCGCTTCGATAGTCTTCTTGTCGAGATAGAGCTGGATCGTGCCCGTTTCGTCTTGCAGCGTAAAGAAAGCCAGTTTGCCAAAGACGCGACGATTCATGACGCGCCCCGCCACCGACACGACGACCTCCGCCTCTTCCCCCGCCGCCAAATCGGCATATTTTTCCTGCAACTCGGCGGCGTGGTGCGTGACATCCCAGCGATAGCCGTAGGGGTTGAAGCCCAGAGCGCGGAGTTGGTTAGCTTTTTCGAGGCGGGCAGCGCGGAGATCGTCGGACGACATTAGGAGATACAGGGGTTAGGAGGTTGAGAAAGAATTCAGGATGTGGCGTTTGTTTCTAGACGCTAGTCTCGCTGGTGGGAGAACTGGTACGCGCCGATGGCAGAGAGGGCGATCGCCACCGTCAGCAGCACCGGAATACTGTACCAGGGAAACTGGCTCAGCGGCAGATAGGCGGCAGCGCGGAGTCCAGTGCTCGTGTAGGTCAGCGGCAGCAGATAAACGATGAACTTGAGGATTGCAGGCAGGGTTTGCGGATCAAAAAAAGTTGCGCCGAGAAACGACATGGGCACAATCAGAAAATTATTCAGCAGCCCCACGCCCTCCAGCGATTTCACATTCAGCCCGACGATCACGCCCAGCCCCGAAAACACAGCGCAGTTCAGCACCAGCACCAGCAAAAACAGCGGACTGATGAAGCCCAGATTGCGGGTAAACAGCAGCGCAATCAGAATCACTGAAGCCGAGGTCATCAGCCCCCGCAGCACGCCCGCCATCATCTTGCCCAGGAACAGCGCCAGCGGATGTACGGGCAGCAGCAGGATTTCTTCAAAGGTTTTGCTGTAGAGCCGTTCACCGCAAATGGAAAACGTTGTGCCGCCGAAGCTGATGGTCATGGAGGACAGGGCAACCATTCCCGGCAAGATGAAGTCTAGGTAGGTATTGCCGACGGGAGGCTTCATTGCCGAGTCGAGGGCGCTGCCCAGCCCCAGCCCAAAGGCGAGAATGTAGATCAGCGGAGAAACCAGACCCGATGCGGCAACCTGGGCAATCCGGACTCGCAGATCGAGCCAGTCGCCCCAAAACACGGTGAGTGCGTCCTGCAAGATATTGCTCGCAAGCGACGTTTTACGAATTTGCCCAAATTCCAAAGAGGGTTGCGCGGTCACAGCAGCTTGGGTGAAGGTTACCCCTAAATTTTACATTTCTTAGGACTTCCCGATCTGATTTTGGATTTTCGATTGGCGATTTTGGGCTGTCAACCCAAGCCGCTGTAGCACGTTCAGCGATGTGATCAGGGGGTTTCGGGAGCCGATCGCGCTTCCCGCTGGAGCATCAACGGTGGGCTGCTAGTCGGTTCCTATGATTGTCTTAGCTTACTGAGGAACTAGCTCGGTGTTGATTTCGTTGACGATGCGGCGCTTTAGCTCAACGGATTCGGAACGCGGCAACAGGTCGAAGACTTCCCGCAGCACGTCGTCAATGCGCTCGTAGGGAATGACCCCCGACTCATTCAGCACGACCTTGCCTGCCTTGTCGAACACGACGGTTTGGGGCGCATAGCCCGTCAGGTAATAGCCGGGTTCGCTGGGGTCGTATTGATCTTTGACAGGAATAGAGTCGATGCTGATGGGCAAGATGTCGGCAGCGCGGCCGTAGAAGGCATCGAGTTGGGAAATGACGGGGGCAAACTGCTTGCAGTCGGCGCTGTCGTCTACGTATAGCACCAGGATGGCAGGCGTATGGGTGCGGAGCGAGTCAGACAGCTTGAGGCTGGGCGGCACCAGGGAGCCGTTGCCTGCGTAGAGCGGGAAGATGTTGCCGTCGTAGTGATCATCTGTGAGGCTGGCGATCGCCGGATTGCCGCCCAGCAGCAGCACACCCGCCAAGACTAGCGCCAGTAAGAGCAATCGCTTTGCCCACACAAGCCTCCGAAGTCGAGCAATTGCCGGACGCATCATTATGCTTTTCAAAATGCTTTTCAAACCGCTTCTAAAACCCATCGCACGTTTAACGTCTTTTAACGTTCCGAAATATCCTGTCCTATTGTGACATCGAGTGACGTTCCGTGACGCTGCGGCGAGGGCGTGGCGTGTCTGGGGTGATGCATTTGAAGTGCGATCGCCCTGCTTACCCACCTGCCTGTTGTTCCTGAAAACTCTGAATTACCTGTTGCAGCGTCGGCTGATTTTTCTCGAAATCGGTAGGCGGTGTCCAGGCGAGGATCTGGGCAAAGCGGGTCGGCGTTTCCACCACCGTATGCAGATACAGCACGTCAATGTTGTTGAGCGAGCCGCGTACCTGATACTGCACGGCCGGGTTGCCGCCCACCTGAGAAACATCTGTTGGGCCACTGACTTCGGATTTATCCAGTCGCCGCGTCAGGTAGCCGCGAGTAATTTCTGCATAGGTCTCACGCTGCATTCCGCGAAACTCTGCCTTAGGCTGGGTCAGCACAATCAGATACATCTGCGCTGCCCGGTTGGACGCTTCGAGCTGAGCGCGATCGTTCAGCTCATCGTCCTTGACCCAGCCCGATGGCAGCGTAATGGCAATCTGTCCGTCATCGGAAATCAGCCTGTCCTGCGTCGGCAGCGGCAAATTCGCCGGAGGCGGCGGCAGCGTCAGCACGATTTCCTCTGGCTGCGGCTCTTTCTCTGGAGGGGGGGGCGTGGGAACCAGGGTTGCGGCGATCGCCAGCCCGCTCAGCAGCGCCAGCGGCACGCTTCCTTTTACCCATCTTGGAATATCTTTCAAATGCGTTACGTCCTCATCTTGCTTAAACTCGCCAAGCTAGCGTCCCCGGCTCCGTCCATACCGTCGCTCTTGGCGATCATAGCGCCCATCCTGCACAACGTTGTTCACGCCTTTGATGATGCCGCGCCCAATCAGCCCGATGCCGCGCCCGATCACCTCCGTCAGCACGTAAATCACGCCGCTGCCCAGCACAGAGATAACCGAACGCAGCCGAGGGGCGATCGCATCCCGCGTTTCCAGCGCCAGCGTGACTGCATAGGGCAATCCCGACAGTTGTTCTAGCTCGTCGCGGCGGGGCGCGTAGATCGATTCCTGTTCAATGCCCCGCAGCCGCAGCACAAACAGGCGATATTGACTTTCAAAAATATCCTTCGGTTCTGCAAAATAGCGCTGCATCCGGTAGCGCCAAGACAGGTCATTGCGAAACCGCTCAATGCCCCGACTGGACATCAGCCGACGGTCGTAAAACGACTGCTTAATGTCTTCTACATCGGCAAAGCGATTGAGCAACGGCTGCACGACGGCATTGGCAATCTGAATCATCGTGTGGCTGAGCAACAGGCCGGCCCGGCGCACGGCTTCGGGGGTTCCTGCTGTGTAAGGTACACCATCAATGACCAGCGGAGCCTGCACCAGCAAATGCGCCAGCAGGTCGCTGAATAGCGGAATCTTGCTGAGAATATCCGCCTGCACAATGGCCTGGTCGGCCAGCAGGTAGGGTGCGATTTCCACCTCCTGACCCGACAGCGCCAGCGTCCGATAGCGACCAAAAAACTCCACTGTCGTCGCCTGCCACAAATCTGCCAGCAGTTGGGGCTGCATATCTGACAATCGCTGCTCTGGCACTTCCGCCACCCGCAGGTCATCCAGCAGGTCGTCCAGCTTGCGTAGCACCAGCCCAAACAATTCGCGCTTGCGATCGCTCCGCAAAATGTCTGTTTCCAGGGGCAAATCGGTGAGGTTGTCCAAATTGCCTTCCAGCGTCGCCAGCACCCGGTTAAATAAAACAGCCCGCATTTCACGAGAGGCTTGGGCCGTGGCCGTGGTCAGCGCGGGCTGGGGTGTGGCCGCCAGAGCCGTGGGGCGATTTCCCTCAGGAACCGATTGACCCACAGACGCACCAGATGCGGGCTGGGAGCGGCCAGGGCGCGACGAAGATGCGGGACGGGGGATTCCCGTAGGGGTCGCTTCGCGAATCGCCGCTGGTGTAGCAGGGACACTGAGGCTGGGCACGGGGTCTGGAGACACAGCATCCAGGGGGGTAGGAACCGTGGGCAGCGAAGGCTCCGAGACGGTTTCCAGCAGTTCCGGCGTGGCCAGCATCCGCAGCACGATCCACCGAGCCGCCCGCAGCTCTCGCCTGCGCCCCAGCAACACCTGCCGCTGCAAAAAGGACAGGCGACGACTGCGGAGTTGTGCAGTGATCAGGGCGAGCGCCTGATCGATTTGCTCTAGCCCCGACTGGCGCAGCGTCCGCTTTAGATAGCTAGCTTGGGACACGCGACGCGACGGCACCGGCCCGCGAGCTGCCGTTGCGCCACCACCCGCCAGCCCAGAGGAAGCCATCCAGTAGGGTTCCCCCGCGGCCACCTGCCGCAGGCATTTGGCGATCGCCCCAGGTTCCGCCCCCTTCAGGCAAAAGCCCTGCGCCCCCGCCCGCCGCACCGCATCCACCAAAATCGGCTCCGCCGTGGAACCCAGCACCAGCACGGGCACTTGCGGAAACGTCGCCCGCAACTGCTGACACAACGCCAAACCCTGCACCCGCGCCGGATTCGTGCGTCCCAATTCCAAATCCAGCAACACCAAATCCACCGTTTCGCCCCGACTCGTCCCGGTGTCCAGGCGCGTCCGAATCAGCGATAGCGCATCTTCCCCCGTGCTGGACTCGATCGCCACCCGAAATTCTGGAAACTGCTCCAGCCACAGCCGCAGCCCACCGCGAAACACCGCATCATCGCTGATCAATGCAAGCTGGAGCGGGCGGGTGAAAAACACATCGGCAGAGCGCGGGGTCATGGGCAGGGCGAGAGGATGGGGGAAGCTTAATAAACTTTAAGGCATAGTTTAGGCGATCGCCCTACCGAGTTTCAGTTCGGCAGAGACAAGTTCGGGATTAAGGCTCATCCGCTCTCTCACGCCCTCACCGCACATAAATTGCGCCAGATACCAGCGTCAGCACGACGGAGAGCCAAAAGGCGATCGCCGCTCCAGGCATATTCATCGTCGGCGGGCAGATCAAGAGGGCGATCGCTGCGATCTGGCTGACGGTTTTTAGCTTGCCCCAAAGGTTTGCGCCAGAAATCGTGGGTTGGCTGACGCGCCATCCGGCGATCGCCAATTCTCGCGCCAAAATCAGAAACACCGCCCAGGCGGGCACCTGTCCAAGCTGGATCAGCATGAGCAGGGGAGCCAGCACCAGCAGCTTGTCCACCAGCGGGTCGAGAAATTTGCCCAAATCCGTCACCTGATTCAGCTTGCGGGCCAGGTAGCCGTCGAGCCAGTCGGTGCCTGCTGCGACGAGGAAAATCGCCAGGGCAATCCAGCGCGATCGCTCGGTGGGATTATGCAGCAGCACCAGCAGCAGCGGCACGCCGAGCAGCCGCGAAACGGTGATCCAGGTGGGGAGGTTCATGGTGGGAGGAGAATTTTGGGCTTACAGAGGTTTCAAACGAGGTTTCAAACGATGCGGCCGATTGTATCGCGGCTAGATGCGCGAGGATTCCCCCCAAAGGCAATGCTAGGGCGTGCTTTAAAATCCTGTTATCCCCTCTAACCCCTCTAAAAAGGTCACTAATATACTTCACGCAGCAATTTCAGCCCTCACCCTAAATCCCTTTCCCAGAAAGGGTCTGGCTCCCCTTCTCCCCGTGTGGGAGAAGGGGTTGGGGGATGAGGGCAGTAAGTTTGCCATTTCAAGGATGTCAGCGCCCTTAAAAAAGGGGAACCAGGCCAAACTGTTAGCCCGAATTTTTTAGCCCAAATTCTTCCTTGCTCGCTGGGACTCAGCGTAGCCTGAGCAGATCCATCAGCGGATTATTGCTTTGCTGATTATTGCTCTGCGGATTTGAGGGAGTCTCTGGTGAGTGCGGTGTCTGGTTCTGATTTGGCAGTTGCTCCTGTTCGCGTCTTCTTTGCTCCTCACGTTGGGCTTCTTCGGCTTGCCGACGTTCACTTTCAATCCGTTGCCACTCGGCTTCCTGGCGACGCCGCTCGGCTTCGGCACGCTGACGTTCGGCTTCGATGCGTCTGCGCTCGGCTTGTTCTCGCAGGATCTGCTCCTGGCGCAGTTTTTCTTGCTGATCTTTGGTAACCTTGTCGGCATATTCGGCGATCGCCGCCTGCGCGTCTTGCTTTAGTTTGGGATGGCTGATCTGGCTCATCCGTGCCTTTGCGCCTTCGATGTCCCAATAGTTGCTGAGTACATCATTGATCTCAGCCAGCAGTGCCTGGTCACGATTCCACGCAGCTTCCCACTGGGCGATCGCTGCTTGTGCTTCATCGTGCAGCGAGCTAGTCAGCGGCACTGCCTGAGCCAGTTCTCTCGCCTCTTCCAAGCTGCCTGCGTCGTAGCGTTCTTGGGCACGGTCAATGAGTTGTTTTGACCAGGCTTCTCGGTATTCCTGGGCTTTATCTCCATAAGAGCTGTTTTCTGGGATCTGTTCAAGTAAGATAATGGCTTCTCCATGCCTATCCTGATTGGCTAGCTCTGTGGCTTGATTCAGCTTGTGGCTCCACGAAAACTGGCGATAGACATACACGCCAGCGCCACTGGCGATGAGGAGGAGACTCGCTGCCAGCACGCCCCAGAGCATCTGCCCCCTTTTACGGATGGCAGGTACGGGCGCATACAGCGGTTGAGGAGACGGTTGGGTAGGCGGGGCAGCCTTCGGGGTTGGCTGCCTGACCAGTTTCGGCGTGCCCGTTTCCACAACTGGTATGGTCTCTGGCGCAGAGGGGACTGGCCAGTTGCTTACCACCGGATTTGCAGTCGAAAACAGTTGTCCAAATTCGTGCTGTCGGGCTTCGATGCGGGCTTCGATCGGCTCTACGTCTTCATCACGCAGCGCCAGTGCCAGCTTCAGGTAATCCAGGTCGTTGCGGGTGGCTTCACTCAGCGGAAACTCGCGTATCACCGCTTCCAGCAGCTTTTGTTCATACTGGCGCAGGTTCGAGCGATAGGTACGCGACGGCATCAGCACCTCCGACTCGATCGCCGTCGCTTCTTCGCGAGACAGCCCTAATCCTTGGCGGCGGGCTTCTAGCGCCAGTCGGGCAATTTCAGAGATTTCGCCGCGCTCAGTAAAGCGAGCTACTTCCCGCCGATAGCGTATCTTCGGATCGCCAACCATTGCCTGCGCCAGCTTGATACGAAAGCCTTCTTTGGACGTGAAGATTTCTGGCTTCATGGCGGGGGCGGTTTCCTGGACGCGCTGTTTGGCGTATTCGTGCAGCTCATCTACGGCGATCGCCCCGTCATTATCTCGATCGGCTGCACCTGTTTCCATGCCCTCGATGAGGTATCGCGTATACACAGACAAATCAGCCGTAGCTTGCTCAAAGGAATACTGCGTTGAGGTGGAAGAAGTCAGCACGGCACGACCTTCGCCGCCCAGTTGCTTTTGCACATCCACGCGCCCGTCGTCTTTGGCTCGCATGTCTTCGGCAAAGGCTCCGCTAAAGCAGCAGTCCAGCACAATCACCTGCCGCTTCGAGCGGCTGTTGCTCATGATTTCATGTACAAAGCTGGCGGGCACGGCGGTCGATTTCACCAGTTCTCCGCGTGGCGTTTTGCGGGTTTTGCGCGTAGCAAAGTAGAGCCGGCCGCTGTCGTCTTTGATGCCGTGGCCGCTGAAAAAGAGCAGCACCAGATCGTCGCGATCGCGATCGCGAAATAGCGCTTCGATCTCTTCCTGCATTTCTTGCGGTTCCGGGTTGATCAGCGGCGTGATCTGGTCAAAACCGCCAATCTCTGGCGTTTTCAAGACCTGGTGCAGCGCCTGCACGTCGCGCTCGGCACCGGGCAGCGGGGTGAGTCCGGCTTGATAGTCTGTGACTCCGATTAACAGGGCGACCTTGGACATGGGTACACCTCGGTAGGGGTTGGGGATTGGGGGTTGGGGGCGATTTTGGATTTTGGATTTTGGATTTTAGAGGGGCGATCGCTAGGTCGGGCGTGCTGCCATCCGCTGTACGGCTGTTCGGATGCCCTGCGCCACGTTGAGCAGGGCTTCGTCGCGGTTTTCCCAGGTGGTGATGGGTTTGGCGTTTTTGGGTAGGGCCTGGAGTTTGCCAAAGGGTGCGCCTGTCCAATCCGACGGCTTGAGGATGATGGGAATGACGCAGGCCTCGCCGCGCTCATGGCGGGCGATCGCCTGCGTCAGCTCCACGTCATAGCAATAGTCCGACGCGAGAAAGTTGGCGCTCACCAGCAGCAAGATGATCTGCGCCGTGTTGAGGTGCGCGTCGATCTCGCCGCTCCATTCGGCTCCGGCGGTGATCTCCCGGTCGTGCCACGCGGTGATCAGTCCCTGGCGCTTGAGCAGGCTCAGGTGCGTGGCAATTTCGTCGCGCAGATCTTCGTCTTTGTGGGAATAGGAGAAGAACACCGAGACAGGACGCGGCGTGGGGCTGACGGGAGAGGCTAGGGTTCGAGTTGCAGGCGCGATCGCCCCCGATGCAGGTGTCTGCTTTATGCTGCTGCCGTTGCTTAGAGCATTCGCATGAAAGCTCTGAAATGCAGTCTGAAACGCATTCTCAAACGGGTTCTCGAACAGGTTCTCTGGCGAGTTCTTAAATGAGTTCTTGAATGTGTTCTCGAATGGATTCTCGAACGAGTTCTCAAGCTGGTTCTCGCCTGCTTCCGTTCCAGCAACAAACTTTTGCAACACTGGCAACAGACTGAGTAAATCTTGTTGTCCTGCCGCTTTGAGTTTTAGCTTGCGCCCGTCTACCTCAATCTCTAGCTCAACCGCTTTTTGCGAGAGGCGATCGCCCAAAAATTGCAGCATCGGGGCCAGGTTTACTGCCTTGACATTGGCTGCCAGCGCCCCCGCCAAAAATCCGCCAAACGCTTTGTTTCCAGCAGGCGGGTGGGGATCGGGCAGGCGCTCCACCGACTCTACTTCGTCCAGATCTCTGAGCTGAATCAGCAGCCGTTGCGCTTCGTTCTCGCGCTCGTCTGCATCTAGCTCAGGGTCAGCAAAATTTAGAACAAATTTGACGGTCGATGCCTCTGCCATGTCCACTTCTCCAGGAGTGCCATGACGCGAACTCGGTTCCGACGGGGTTCTCGCGGTCGAAAACCTGCTCTCCGGGTTTCCCTGATTTCAGGAACTTAAAGGTTGGGAAGATGAGTATTTATTCCTCCCAACTTGATTTTATTTTTAGAAGTTTGCCAAAGCGGGCGATCGCCACATTTCTATACCAAAGATAATTTTGGTTTTGAGGGGCGATCGCCCACGCTGAGCAACTCTCGGAGAGGGCTATGATCCGAAGTTCCGAATTCGCGCCCAGGCATTGCCCAAGCGACGATTGATTCCCAAGCGGCGATTGGTTGTTGAAAACGTAAAAAGTCAAGAAATTCCTGAGCGCATCAAGCCACTAAACACATTTCAGCCAAATTTTCTACAATTACGCAGTAATTTGACTGGCGTGGCGGCTGAAATCGAAAGCGCTAGCGTTTAACTGAAGCTCCTCATTGATAAAACCGATGATTCGGCGAGGACAGGTAGCTACCTGACAGTCAGGCCCAGAAAAATCATTTGACAGCAGCAAATCGAGTCTGACCCTGCTCTATAAAACCTGCTTTCCATCATCTATTTCGGGAAACCTGGCCAAGATTACCCTTTGGGGGAATAATTTCTTGCTGGTAACGCTGCCTTATCAGTCCTGGTTTTAACAAGCAGTTCTCAACTTGCAACATTGCAATTATGATGCTGCCCGCAAATTTACTATAGCAGATAATTCGATACTAAAAAATGCTATCTACAGCTTTGACTTCGAGCCAGAGATTTTCAACTCAGTACATTTGCTCTATACTCTTGCCTGATGTTGTAGATACGCACAAGTAAGGACAGCGTGTGGTTTGCCACTGCCGAGCTTGGTACACAAGGAAACTATTAAGATGGACTATTCAAGGGCGATCGCCCATCTGCAAGCAGCCGACCCCATCCTGGCAGCGGCGATCGAGCGCAGCGGCCCCTGCACCCTCTGGCACGATCGACAGACAGGCGATTTGCTGGAATCTCTAGCGGAATCCATCATTTACCAGCAGCTTTCCGGCAAAGCCGCAGGCACCATTCACCGCCGCTTTTTGGCACTCTACCCCCACACGCCGCACCCCACCGCTGCCGAAATTCTGGCTACCCCAGACGAACTGCTGCGCGGTGCGGGGCTATCTCGTGCCAAGACGCTGTATGTCAAAGACCTGGCACAAAAGGTGCTGGACGGGCTGCCCAGCCTGGAAGACCTGGAACACCTGGACGATGATGCGATTATCCGCACGCTGACCCAGGTTAAAGGCATCGGCAAATGGACGGCGGAAATGCTGCTGATCTTCCGGCTACACCGCTGGGACGTGCTGCCCGTAGACGACCTGGGCATCCGCAACGGAATGCGCCTGCTCTACGCCCTGCCAGCTCTGCCCGACAAGAAAACCATGCTGCAAATCGCCGAACCGTGGCGACCCTACCGCACGATCGCCGCTTGGTATCTGTGGCGCAGTGTGGATATCAAAGCGATGGGGAAGGCATGATAGCGGCACATCGGGAAGGGAGATGCTGAGCAGCTTGCTTCAACCCGCTCCCTTACTCTTTTACACGCCCAACTTCTCTCTCACCACCGCCTCTGCATCCCGAAACCCTACCATGACCGCTTTGCCGTCTTTTACAAACAGCGGTCGCTTCAGCAGCATGGCATCTGCGGCAAAGGCTTTGGCCCAGTCTGCGTCGCCCCAGGTGTCTTTTTTCTCGCCCAGCGCCCGGTAGGATTGCCCTGAGGTATTTCGCATCGGTTTTGACCCCAGCGCCGCGATCCAGTCCTCAATTTGCGCTTGGGTGGGTGGGGTTTCCTTAGTGTTGATGAACTCATACTCGACCCCGTTGCGATCGAGCCAGGCGATCGCCTTTTTGCAGGTTCCGCAGTTGGGAATTCCGTAAACCTGGAGCGCCATTACTGATTGACTTTCTGAGTGCCTTTGATATCGATTTGACTTTCTGAGTGCCTTTGATATCGATTTTGGATTACCAATTCAGCGTCTTCGGGACTGCGGCAAATTTTATCCACAGCGCCTTTCAGCCACGCTGATATGGTGTTCAAGATTTTAGACTAGCAGGCTCCGGCTGGCAGTCCTCTGCAAAACATCAGATTCAGAACATTCAGAACATCAGGTCAGTGTCCATTTCCTTCAGGTTCAAAAGGTGAAGTTGGGATTGGGCTTCGGTCTGAGTTGCCAGCAGGATGCCCGTGGTGGCGAACAGGGCGATCGCCACGGGTGAGGCAGGGCCCTGAAACCGTCCAACGGGTTGCCCCAGGTCGTCCAGCAGCAGCAGCTCGCCCGCAGCGCTGGCCAGCACATAGCCCCAGTTCGCCGCCGCAAGCAACTTCGGCACAATTTCCACACCCAGTCGCACCACCCGAAATGGCTTCAGGTCGATCATCAGCAGCGCGTTGGGGTCGTCTGCATCGCAAGCGACCAAGCGATAGGGGTCGGAGGCGGCGGTGATATAGCCCAAACGCACAGGTAGCGTCAGGCAGCCCAGGCGATCGCCCCGTCGGTTAAACACCTCTAGCCAGGTTTCAAGGTACTTCTCGCCTCTCAAAATCTGCGACACCAGCACCACATGCCGCCCATCCACCGCCGCCAGATACAGCAATTGCCGACGATAATCGGTGGGCATTGATAGCCGGATAGGGCTTGGGGCAGTCCACAGAGATGCTGGACGGTGAACCGACGCGGCTTCATCAGGCAGCGATCGCAGTGCTAGGGAACCCTCTGCGCCATCCCCTGGCGGCAGGGCGATCGCCAGCCATCGCCCCGCCGCTTCGATTGCCACCAGACAGTCCTGTTCCGTCTGGGCAATGGTTTGATAACGCCAGGGCTGATTTGCATCACCAGACGGCACATCTAGCAGATAGATAGCCTGAGCGGCGATCGCAAAACAGCCCTGCGGCCGCACCTGCAATGCCCGAATAGGCTGCGGCAATTGCACAGCAGCCAGTGGGTCAACGTCTGCCAGGGTGCTGGGCCAGACCTCGGTGAGGTGGGTCTGGAACGTGACGCGATCGCCACTGGCTCGGTAGGTTTCTACCCTTTCTGGAAAAGGCTGGAACAGTGGCGTTCCCCGATTGGGAGCGATCGCCAGTGCGGAGGTTGGCTGGTTCAGGGTCACAACGGAGCGCGATCGCCACGGCAGGAGGTTTAGGAGCTTGACGGGGGAAACGGTGGGCAGTGCAGGAGAAATCGTCATCGAGCGCGATTCGCGAAGCGATCCCTGCGGGAATCGCCCGTCCCAGTTGAGATTGCCCAACCCATAATCGGTCGCAGCCTGCACGAGCGATCGCCACATCTCGCCCGCATTCTGAAATCGCCTTGCTGCCAGCTTTTGCAGCGCTTTCGACAGCAGCGGATGAAAGACAGCAGGAATCGAGTCCGGCAGCACCAGCGGCCGATTCAGATGAGCCGACATTAGCTCCGTCGGCGTGCCTGAAAATGGACGATAGCCCGCCAGCAGTTCAAACAGCAAAATGCCGACGGAATAGAGATCTGCCGCAGGGGAATATTGTCCGTAAAATCGCTCCGGAGCCATGTAAGCGGGCGACCCTGTGTTGCCGCCACCTGATGGCGACTCTGCCAATTCCTGTCGCAGCCGCGCAATGCCAAAGTCTGAAATGCGAGCCGTCCAGCCCCACCGCTCGACGCTAAGCAAGATATTTTCGGGCTTGATGTCGCAATGCACAATGCCCTGGCTGTGGGCATGTTCCAGCCCCGCCAGCATATCCGCCACCAGTTTCAAGCTTTGAGCCGGATGCAGCCGATGGTCTTCACCCAGCAAGCTGCGGAGCGTGCCGCCTTCGCAATAGTCCATCACCAGATAGCGCCCTGTGGCGGTGTGTTCCAATGCCTGACAGGTGACGATGTTTTCGTGCTGAAGCGTCAGCAAAAAGCGCAGTTCGCGCAGAAACTTATGGGTCGGGAAGCGCTCTCGCTCCAGGTTTTTGAGGGCGACCAGTTGCCCCGTTTGCCGATGCACCGCGCAAAACACCCGACCGAATTGCCCCTGCCCAATCAGCCCTAACTGGCGATATCTAGAGCGCTGCTGCTCTCTTTTGGAAAAGCTGGCCACGGATCACGCGGAAAAGAAGGGTTGAAACACAATAGGAACCCGAAGAGGATTCAGGTTCCCTGGAGAACTGGGTAGGCTGCAACAGCTTTGGCTCTCAAATCAGTTACGGATAAAGCGCTGGACGACATTCGCTAGACATTGCAAAGCTGCTGCATAATCGCCTCGTGGTCGAGATTGGTCACCATCGTTTCGGCTGGCTCCAGCCGTTTGGGTAGCCCCAATACGAAGCGATTGCAGTCTGCGCCCATCGACTCGCAGGTTGTTTGCACGCAATGCAGCTCTCGCCCCGTAATCTGGCTAAAGAAAGAGGCCAGAACACCCGCTTCCAGATGACACACGGGCTGGTCTTTGCGGGGAGCCAATCGCGCAAAGGGCGAGTTCCACGTCTTCACCACCAAGAAGCCGCGATGCTGATAGGTTTGATCCAGGTCAATCTTGCCCCAGCCGTGAGTAATCCAGCACTGCTGAAGACTCTGCAAAAACTCCACCATCGGCATATTCGACAGCGGCGTGCCGTAATAGTCGGTCAGTTCTTCCGAAAAGCGGCTGTAGAAAGTCTTGCCCCACCAGCGCCCGCAATTGTACAGCACTAGGCGAGAGGCTTGGCCAGTTTCTTTGTCCAGCCCGCTGTAGATTGCCTGAATCAGCGTTTCGGGAAGGGCAATCAGGCGATCGCCCTGACGGTTTTCCAGCAGCCCCATTTCCAGATCGCTGCGGACGTAGGCATCGGTCGCAAAGTAGCTGCTGGGAATGCGGTTATTAACCAGTAAATCAGCGACGGAGATCATAGGTGTGTAGGGGTCAGGGATTGGGGATTGAGGACTGGGGGGTGGGGGTCAAAAGGGAGTCCGCAGGGCAGGACGCAAGATTTTTGGATTGGAGCAATTCTTTAGCTGAACTATCTGATCGCTGCCCCCTTTGACTCTTAATGCCTAAAACAGGGCAGCTGCGGTGAGCGGTGCTTCGCCCGAAAGGTGCAAATCGCTCTGGGCGATCGCCAGCATCGGCAGCAGAAACTTGACCTGCTGGGGCGCGAGGTGCTGGCTGAGGGATTGGTTCAGCAGGCGAAACAGTGCCGAGTCGATGCGCTGGCTGTCGTAGGCCTGAATCATTTGGGCCATGGGTTGCAGGCGGTCTTTGAGGAACGGCTCATCGTTCATCAGCATGGCCGTAGCGCAGTGACGCAGCACCAGCAGCGCGTTTTTGATGCTGCGCTCCAGGGTTTCGGTCGATTCGCCGGGCAGTTCTGCCACCAGCCGATCGGCGGCTTGCTGCATGATGGTGATTTCGCGGTCGCGCAGGCTGCAATAGGCATCCAGGCGGGCGGGCAGCGACTCGACATACTGACTCAGCACGGCCAGTTCTTCGGGCTTGAGGTAGCGGTTTTCGGCTTCGTCGAAGAGTGCGTCGATTTGTGGGTGCATGGTGAGGGAAGAGGGAAGAGGGAAGAGGGAAGAACGAAGAGGGAAGAGGGAAGAACGAAGAGGGAAGAGGGAAGAACGAAGAGGGAAGAG